>JAFGKZ010000181.1 GCA_016928315.1 Calditrichaceae bacterium | reverse complement strand
TATATCCAATTAAATAAGAAAAATTACCTTTAAGAATATGCTCGCTTAGTGCTAAATCGGTTTTATTATCAAGGGGGAATAAATTGATCTTTGACATTTTTTTGCGATTCTCATCAAGGAATTTTGAGAGCTGGCTCATAATAAACTTTCGATGCCCTCCTGCCGTGCGAATACATTCCAAGCGGCCACTATCCGTCCAGCGTTTGATGGTAGAAACATTAACGCCTAATATTTTAGCTGCTTCTATACTGTTGTAATATTGAATTTCTTTACTCATAATAAAATACTCCTTGTAAATGTTTACAATGTAATAAGAGAAAAATGCGGAGTCAATTTTTTTGAGCGTTTTGAGCTTTTATTAGAAATATTATTGACAAATTTTTTGTTAACCCTATCGGAATTAAAAATGATTGGAGACCATATTGAAATATAATTTTATTTTTTTAATTAATGTTTTAATGATTATGTTTACAAACAAAGGATATTCACAGGTAACATATAATGCTGAAGCTGAAAAACTATTGGAAATTGGCAGAAATCTATTTTATGCTTCAGTTGAAGATGAATCTAAACTGGACTCTGCATTTTTGATCTTCGAAAAATATCAAAAGGAGTATCCTGAATATCAGGGAAGAGCCACAACCTATCGCGGTGTTTTAACGGCACTGCGCGGGCGTCATGCCTTCTGGGTCTATTCAAAATATAAACTAGTTAAAGAAGGACTCAAAATTATGGATGAGGGTATCAGTCAATCACCCAACGATCTTGAAGCTTTATTTGTGTATGGATCAACCTGTTATTTTATGCCAGGTTTGTTCGGTCGTGATGATAGCGCTCAAAATGCTTTTGTTAAGATAATAGAACTACTCCCACAAAATATTCAAAACTACAATCCCGCAATAATGGGAAATGTAATTGATTTTCTTATTGAACATACGGAATTAACCAATCAACAAATTGCCCGGTTAACTGACATGAAAAAGGATCTGAATCTAAAATGAATGCTGAATACTTACTAATAAATATAATAATTTTACTCGGCCCTCTGGCCCTGAGTTTTGATAAACGCGTCCATTTTTATACATATTGGCCAAAGTTATTGCCGGCGTTATTAAGTGTTATGATTCCATTTATTATCTGGGATATTGTAGTGACCGACCGGCATTGGTTTTTTAATGAAGCCTATACCCTGCCGATTCGATTTTTTAATCTGCCTATCGGCGAATGGCTGTTTTTTATAACCGTTCCCTATGCCTGTATCTTCACATGGGAAGTGCTGGCCTCATATTTTTCTAATCAAAGATTTTATTTTTCCCATCGATGGCAGGCGGCGCTTGCTTTGCTTATTATGCTTAGCGGGGCTGGTTTTCTGATTATCGGTAAAGAATATACCGGTATAGTTTCACTTGTTTTTGGTTTTCTTTTCATATTGGACATTTTATTACGTACAAAGATTTTCCAGCAAAGTCGGTTTTATTATTTTTCAGCGCTTCTATTCCTGATGATGTTCATTTTTAATGGCTATTTAACCGCGCGACCAATTGTTTTGTATCAGGCACAATATCAACTGGATTTCAGAATTATTACGATCCCCATCGAAGATTTTTTTTATGGATTTGCACTGGTATTCCTTGTGTTAATAATTTATGAAAAACTTAAGGGTGTTCATGATGAATAAATCTATTGGCGTTATCGGAGGTGGGTTGGGCGGTCTCACCGCTGCATTGCGGTTAGCCAAAAATGGTTTCAAAGTCAGCCTGTTTGAAAAAAACCAAAGTCTGGGCGGAAAAATGAATCAGGTAATCCATGGCGGTTATCGTTTTGATACAGGTCCTTCCCTGCTGACCATGCCCTTTGTAATTGATGAATTATATTATTATCTGGGGTTGGATAGAAAACAATATTTGGATTTTGAACCCATTGATCCGATTTGCCAATATTTTTGGGATGACGGCACTAAGCTTAGCGCCTACACCGAAATGGAAAAAATGCGCGAGGCTATGACAAATATTTCCATCGAAGATGCCAAAAATCTAAAAGATTTTCTACTCTATTCGCGAAGGATTTGGGAGTTAACGGCAGATACATTTCTATATACGGCGGTTCACGAAACTGGGAAAATTTTAAATAAAAAAACACTAAAAAAACTATTAAAAATTAAGGAGATTGATCCTTTTCGAACGGTGCATCAGGGGATAGGTCAATATTTTAAACATCCCAAAATAGTTCAGATTTTTGACCGCTACGCAACCTACAATGGTTCCGATCCGTTTAAAGCGCCGGCAACTTTAAATATAATTCCCTATGTGGAATATGTACTGGGCAGTTTTTATATCAAAGGCGGTATGTATCAATTAATTGAAAATATGAAAAAACTCTGCCAGAAACTGAATGTAAATATTCACACCGAAAATCATGTTGATAAAATCCTGCATAAATCAGGCAGAGTATATGGACTGCAGATTGATGGCGAAAAAATCGATTTTGATTACGTGGTGTGTAATAACGATGTAGTCACTTCTTATAATGATCTGATTGAAGGTTACAATCACTCCCGGCGCAAATTAAACCGGCTGGAACCTTCTTTATCCGGGGCTATTTATCTATGGGGCATAAAGGGTCAATATCAAAATTTAGCCCATCATAATATATTTTTTAGTAATGATTATAAGGAAGAATTTCAAAAGTTGTTCAACAGCAAAAAAACGCCGGATGATCCGACAATTTATGTGGCTATTACTTCAAAATCCGATAGTAATCACGCCCCGGTTAATTCTGAAAATTGGTTTGTTCTTTGCAATATGCCCTATTTGCACAAAAACTGGAACTGGCAGGAATCAGGCGTATTTTTACGTAAGGCCGTTTTAAATAAGTTAAAAAAATCCGGATTTGATATTGAATCTCAAATTGAATATGAAAATATATTATCACCGGAAGATATTTACCAATTATATAACAGCAACAAAGGAAGCATTTACGGATTATCTTCCAACAGCCGGCTGAGCGCCTTTCGCCGTCCGGCCAATCGGAATCGGGATATAAAAGGACTTTATTTTGCAGGTGGATCGACGCATCCCGGCGGCGGTATTCCGCTGGTGATGCTGTCCGGTAAATTAACCGCCGATTTAATTCTTGAAAATGAAGGTCTTGGAAATAAGTTTTAAAGCAATCAAATAAAGGAAATAGATATGAAAAAAATTATTGTTATCGGATCAGGTTTTGGCGGATTATCTGCCGCCATACGTTTACAGGCCAACGGATTCGATGTTACCATTCTTGAGAAAAATGCGAAAGTGGGCGGCCATGCCTATCAGTTTAAGAAAAAAGGTTATACATTTGACATGGGACCGTCCTTGATTACCGCTCCGGACATTATTCGCAGCATTTATGCCAGCGCCGGCAAAAAAATGGAAGATTATCTTGATTTAATCTCACTGGATCCCTTTTATCGAATCTATTTTCATGACGGTTCTATGATAGATTATGGACCGGACGCCAATAAAATGAAAATGCAAATGTCGCAATTTAATCTAAAGGATGCGGCAAATTATGATAAGTTCATATCCTATACGCAAAAAATCCATAAAATTGTCATCGAAGATGGCATGGGAGCCAAACCATTTATGGATATGATAAGTATGATAAAATTTATCCCGAAGGTCCTATCATTAAATGCTGTCAATACCGGTTACAATGTTGTTAAAAAATACTTTTCCGATGAGCGTAATCGTTTCATGTTTTCATTTCATCCATTATTTATCGGGGGTAATCCATTCCGTTCACCGGCAGTTTACCTGATGATACCCTATCTGGAAAAAGTCGGCGGCGTGTGGTTTACCAAGGGCGGTATGTACTCGCTGGTTAAGGTATTAGAAAAATTATTTCTTGATATTGGAGGCACTGTTAAAACCAGGTCTGAAGTAACAAAAATAGAAGTGGAAAATAGCCGGACAAGCGGCGTTTTCGTGGGAGATGAATTCTATGAAGCGGATGCAGTGGTTTCCAATGCGCATTTTGCCCACACTTATTCAGATTTAATCGATGAAGATCAGCGTAAAAAATGGAAAGACAATAAAGTAAAAAAGATGCAATATTCTATGAGCTGTTTTCTGATGTATATAGGATCAAAAAAACAATATCCAAAATTATTGCATCACACGTTAATTTTATCTGAGCGCTATAAAGAGCTTGTTACCGATATATTTGACCGTAAAATTTTACCAGATGATTTTTCCATGTACCTGCATGCCCCAACCCGCACCGATCCTAAAATGGCCCCAGATGGGGGCGAGAGCATGTATGTGTTAATACCAACGCCAAATCTGGCTGCTAATGTAAATTGGAAAGAAATGAAAAAACCGTATGCTGATAAAATTCTTAAATTTCTTGAGGAAGATTTTGGTTTAAAGGATTTGCGTAAAAATATTGAAGTTCTGGAATTGTTCACACCGGAAGATTTTGCTTCACAGCGAAATAATTATTTAGGCAGCGCCTGGGGTGTAGAACCGCGTT
The DNA here is from genome assembly GCA_016928315.1 of Calditrichaceae bacterium. Lineage (GTDB taxonomy): Bacteria > Calditrichota > Calditrichia > Calditrichales > Calditrichaceae > JAFGKZ01. The sequence continues at coordinate 6,877 of JAFGKZ010000181.1, read as the reverse complement.
TAACACAAACGGCTACTCTGCGTCCGCATAATCGCAGCGAAGACATCGAAAATCTATATCTCGTTGGCGCCAGCACGCATCCGGGTGCCGGAGTTCCAGGCGTTATGCTTACCGCTGAAGCAACTGTGAATACCATGCTGGAAGATTTATGATAAAAGCACAGCATAATTGGTTCGCGGAAAAGATTTTTCGGATTTATGTGTTCAGGATGCTGAAGAAACATTTTGCTTCAATTTCTATAATCGGCAAATTTCCTGAATTAAATGTAAATTTTCCTACGCTGCTTATTCCCAACCATAATACCTGGTGGGATGGATTTTTTGTATATTTTTTGAATAAAACGGTTATCCGGCAAACTATATATCTGATGATGTTAAATGAACAGTTAAAAAAATATCCTTTTTTTGCTCAGGTAGGCGTTTACGGTATTGAGCCTGATAACCCAAAAGCGACCCTGACTTCATTAAAATACACACTCGAATTGTTGAATTTATCCATTGTGCCCAAACCGATGGTCTGTATTTTTCCGCAGGCTGAATTACAGCCCTGGAATCCACAGAAATTAAAGTTCAAACCCGGCATCGAATGGATCATTAAAAAATGGCATAAACCGGTTAATTTAGTGCCGCTGGCTATGCGTGCGGAATTTCTAGATGATCAGTTACCTCACTTGTTTTTTATGGCTGAAACTAATTATGTTGTTGATCAATCATCCTTTATGGGATTAAAATGGCTGGAATCAACCTGCCGGGATAATTTGCTCAAAACTCAACAAGCGATAATTGGCAAGCAGGAATATAACATTTTAATGTACGGGCAAGCTTCGGCGCAAAAACGATACGATCTGTTCAGATTAAGATAAACAGTGGAGTAAGAATTCAGGTGGATTTTATTTTTATTGGCGCACTAATAATTCTAATCATCATACTAGCTACTGTCTTGTTTAATAGTCTTTTTGGACCTTTTTTAAATAAGAAACACAAGATGATATCAAAACCGAAAGTATCCATTCTTATTCCTGCCAGAAATGAGAAAGATAATATCACTGCCTGTTTAGAGCATCTTCTTAATCAGGATTATAAAAATATCGAAATAATAATACTAGACGATGAGTCAAACGACGGTACCTCAAAAATTGTCAGACAGCTTCAAAAAGGCAACCCTCAGGTTAAATTAATTTATGGAAAACCTCTGCCAAATGGCTGGACGGGAAAAAACTGGGCCTGCCATCAATTATCACAAACGGCGGCGGGAGAGATATTTATTTTCACCGATGCGGATACGACGCATAATCCGGAGGCAGTAAGTAACACTTTAAGCTGGATGCAAAAACAAAATCTGGGTATGCTCTCGACATTTCCACAACAAAGGAGCGCCACATTTGCAGAAAAATTGATTGTTCCGATAATTGACTTTTTTGTATATGGTATGTTACCACTTTGGGCTGTGTATTATTGCACTTGTCCGGCACTCGCTGCGGCCAATGGACAATGGATTGCTATAAAAAAAGATACCTACAAGAAAATAGGCGGACATAAATCCATAAAAAACGATATTGTGGAAGATATAAAATTAAACAGGCTGGCAAAACGTTTTGGAATTAAAACACTCACTACCGCCGGCACCGGCATGGTATTTTGCAGGATGTATCGTTCAGTTAAAGATATATGGCATGGTTTCAGTAAAAACTTTTACGGTTTAACCGGACATGTTCCAGTCACTTTCCTATTTATTGAATTCATTCTACTGGTTTCCTGTGTGCTCCCATATGTCCTATTATTTTTTAATTATAAATCTGTCATTTTTTTATCCCTAATTGCGCTGAATCTGATTATCCGGGCTATTTTAGCAATCCGGTTCAGGCATCCGTTTTTTATCAGCGTTTTATTACATCCCTTTTCGATTTTATTTGCGGCTGTGATTGGTTTTAATTCCTTTTACCAATATCACTGGGGAAATTTTCACTGGAAAGACCGCGTCATACAAATTAAACAAATATCATCTACGAGATCGTTACATGCAGAAAATTGAAAAAATCAAAATCATCCTGCTGTATTTTTTCCTTATTGCCGGAGGGTTATGGCACATCCTTAATGTATTTCAGTCAATAATGTCGGTTCTCGCAGGCCCATTGTTAATTGGTTTAAGTATCTGGCTGCTTGGGGAAGTCATTCAAATAAACAGATCAAAAATTATCAGTAAATATTACCAATGGGCAGCCATTGTAATAGTCGTAAGTTTTATTACTGAAACGATAGGCGTTAAAACCGGTATAATTTTTGGCGTTTATTCTTATGGCCCTGTATTGTGGCCGCAATTGGCGGGTGTTCCAATCGCAATCGGTTTTGCCTGGCTTTTGATGTTAATATCCAGTATTGCCCTGATGCAGCGTTTACCGGTTATTAATCGCTCAAATATCCGGACACAAATTTTAATTATCGCCGCTTTGATGACCTTTTTTGATTTTATGATGGAGCCTGCGGCTATCAAATTGAATTATTGGAGCTGGCAAAATGGTACGGTACCAATTCAGAATTACGCAGCCTGGTTCATCATTAGTCTACTTCTACTCATCCCCGGCCGGCAAATGAAAGTTTTGGAAGTAAAATATCCCGTATTGGTGATGCACGCCTTCTTTGCACAACTCATTTATTTTATCATGATTATGTTTAAATAATTCAGAGAAAAATATGAAATATCCATTAAAGACCATAGATGCTGTCAGAGGGGTGATCAGCGCAATCATAATCATCTCAGTCTGGTTATCGAGTCTGATTTTTGCCTTGACGATCGACATACAAAATTTGGCTGTCTGGCTAATTATTTTGATGATTATTTGGCAAACATTTCTGTACACCGGTCTCTTTATAACGGCGCACGATGCCATGCATGGCACGGCTTTTTTTAAAAACAAAAATATAAATAAAATAATCGGCATGTTAGCCGTTTTACTCTATGCAATGTTTTCTTATAAAAAATTATTGACAAAACATCACCAGCATCATAAATCACCCGGAACCCGGAATGATCCCGATTTTCATGACGGCATTCACAAAGGTTTTTGGAAATGGTACATACATTTTTTATTGACTTATCTGACCTGGAAACAATTTTTAATGATGGCTGTCATCTTCAATGTGTTATTTCACCTGCTAAACCTTCCGCTTACTAATATAATTCTCTTCTGGATATTACCTTCCGTATTAAGCACTTTGCAGCTTTTTTATTTTGGCACTTTCCTGCCCCATCGCGAAAAAAATGATGCATTTAAAGATCACCATCGCGCCCGTAGTAATGATTACAATATTCTTTTATCATTTTTGACGTGTTACCATTTTGGTTATCATTGGGAACATCATGAATATCCTTATGTTCCCTGGTGGAAACTGCCAAGAGTAAGAAAACAAATAGTCTCTGTTTTATGATCAAATCAATTAAGTAAAAGTTTAATTTTTATAACGATTAACGAATACTCAGAACCACTTGATTCCCGTCTTCTTCTGCAATTCAGTGAACGGAGAATTTGTCAGCTTATTAGGATTTAGAAATTGGTGGATAAATGTTGGATGACCTTGTTTTATGATTTTGGATTGCTGATCAATGGTTTTAGAAATTGTCCTTTCCCACTGCTGGGCTTTCCTTCCCCAGAGCACATAATACGGACTGGATTTCTGAACATTTAAAGCATGGATTAATGCAGAATGAAATGACCGCCAAAAATCAAAATGTTTTTTCTTGTCCACGGCTGAAGAAAACGTCAATGCTGTATTAATTAAAAAAACACCCTGTCCCAGCCAGTATTCAAATAACTGAGGCGGACTCATAAAATTATTTTCCCTGGCAATTTTCCGGCATTCTGCAATTGATGTATTATAATCCGCAAGGCCTTTGGCAATCAGCAATCCTTTGAGTATATTTTTCAGTGAATTGCCGTTGGTCTTATCATCCCAATGCTGAATCTCAACATCCCAGAAAGCAATACCGTTTGCCGAGGTGATTCGGGGATATGGATCTTCTCCAAATAATACGCAGCGGACTTCTTCCGGCCGCATTTTATAAAATACATTAAATATCAATTCAGATTTAGGAATAATAATTTCAAAACGATTTAAAAATGTTTCCAGATCAGTATAAAACTGTTTAAAACTAATATACTGATCAAGCCACGTTTCCCATGCAAGGGGAAGTTGCATGTCTATCCTACCTTTTTGATCTCATATTTTATCACAGCTTTAATTATTAAACTTCATGAAGTATGCGGAATGAGACAATCAGTATTACTATGATTAAGAGCCGCAATAAAATCTAATACTTCACGAATTAATTGGCAACCTATTCTACTACTAAAAATTTATACATTGCATAGAAGAAAGCTCTGTATTATATAATGGTATTCCTTCATACTGATAGTATTAATTTTAGTATTTTTAATGCAGTATACAGGTCTATGAAATTCATCTATATTTTTTCATCCTTTCAGTATTATCATGTACATAAATAAAAATTTAAACCGGTTCAAAAGTTTAAAAACAAATTTGACTACAATCTTTTTTTTAAGTAAAATTCCGGCCTAATTGAAAATAATGCGTCGCGGTTTATTTTATAATTCACCTTGATTTCGAAGACGTCAAATCAGGAATTTTTCTGGAATGAATATTCGATCAAAAGATTATTATATAAAGGTTATTGATGGCAGCATTGTGATGGATTTTGTGAGGCATCCGGCAATTAAAATAGATACAAAAATTATAAAATTATAAACTTGAGGAGAAATATTATGTCAAAACAAAGAGATGACTTTGTTGCAGCGAAAATCGCTAAAATGAGTCTGCTTGAGAAATGCGGCCAACTGCTTACATTTACCTGGCGAGGCGCCATTCCAACGCCCTCCGGGATCGAACAGATTACCAAACTACACGCAGGTGGTATCTGTCTTGAGCCTTACGCCCTGGAAACTTGTAAAAATCTATACTGGGGACGTTCACAGATTGATCCCAATTTTAAAAAACCAGCTGACTATTTCGATATTGCAAATACCTATTTCGACTCGCGCGCCTTCGGTATCAGTGTAACACCTGAAGAACTGACTGAAGCGCTCAATAATCTCCAAAAAATAGCCATGGGAAGGGATTCAGGAATTCCACTCCACGTCACGATTGATATGGAAGGCGATTTTAAGAACGACTATTCTGCCGGCGGTGTTCTGCAATTTATTCCTCCGATGGGTATTACGGCAATTGGCGATGTGGATATTGCCTATAAAATCGCAAATCTGATGGGCCGGCAAATGGCTGCTATGGGTGTTACTCAATTCTATCACCCGGTCTGCGATGTGAATATCAATCCTTTGAATCCGGAAATTGGTGTTCGTTCATTTGGTGATGATCCGGATGTTTGCGCCAAATTTATCGATGCCACTGTCCGCGGTTATGAGGATGCCGGCGTTACCGCAACTATCAAACACTTTGCAGGTCGTGGTGATTCTGCAACTGACGCCCATGATGTACTCGACGTTTGCCGCGGCGATAAAAAACGTATGCAGGAAGTGGAACTAAAAGCCTTCCAGGCTGGCGTCGATGCCGGCGCTTCCGCCTTGATGACGGCTCATACCATTTTCCCGGCTTACGATACCGAATACCCCGCTACCCTATCTAAAAAAATTCTTACTGATCTTCTGAGAGGTGAAATGGGTTTTGATGGTATTATCGTTTCCGATGCGATCGGCATGGCTGCCATCCTGAAAAAGTGGCCTCTGCCTCAAGCCTGTGCGATGGCTATTAAAGCCGGTGTGGACACCATTCTGCTTAAGGCCGATGATGAATCCCGTGCTCAATGTTTGTTTGGCATTAAACAAGCTGTTGAAAACGGTGAGCTTTCTGAAGAACGCGTGGATGATGCAGTTCGCCGTCTGCTTAGCAGAAAATATGATCAGGGTTTGTTTGAAAAAGCAGGTAAAATGGATCCGAAAAACACTACCGCTATAGTCAGAAGCAAGGAAAACAGAGACTTCTCATGGGAAGTTGCTCATAAAGCGCTACTGTTGGTTCGCGATGATAAAAAACTTCTGCCCTTAAGCAAAGACAAGAAAATTCTTGTAATTGAGCAAACCATTCCCTACGAATTTCTTGGAAAAGATATGTACAGTCATGCCCACATGTTCTGTGAACAGATGACTAAACATTCTACTAACCTCATTCTGGATGACGCCGGTTTTCATGCCGAAGAAGATGAAGTTGAAGAAGCATTGCGACTGGCTAAAAATGCCGATCTGGTTGTAATGACCAACTATTATGCGCGTATCGAAAAGAGAGGTAATAATACACATCTGGTTAAAGCATTGAAAAAAGCAGGTCACGATGTTGTAGTCGTTACCAACTTCCCATATCGTAAAGGTACAACAACCGTAGCGGATGCTGTCGTATGTAATTTCTCCGGTACTCCGGATTCAATTAGAGCCTCTGCTGATCTGTTATTCGGTAAAATTAAACCGTATCCGACTACAAAAATGCCGATTGATTTAAGCGCTGAAGAAGGTCTTCCGGAAGAACCCGATGCTGTCCCTGTAGCAGAAAAGAAAAAGAAAAAAGGCAATGTATGGGTTGGAAAGTGCTAGTTTAGAGCCCTTTTTCTCATAAAAAAACATATTCCGAGCGTTGGCTATGGTTTGCTTTAACTGACTGTCGCTCGGATTTTAATTAGAATGCCGGAACCGATTGGAACCGGCTTTGTCAAAATTAATAAGCGAGAATAAAATGTCAAAATCCAATTCGTTTGATATTCATAATATTTATACCATATCGGGATCTCAAATATCTGAAATATATGAAAAGAATAAAATGACGGTGCATTTTCAGGGTATGTCAAAATGTTTACAGTT
>JAFGKZ010000180.1 GCA_016928315.1 Calditrichaceae bacterium | reverse complement strand
ATTTATATGTGAAGTTACCTGTGATGAAACCAGCGATAAATTCCTTTCGGATGTGTTTCCGCTTTTCCATAAAAAGACGGGTGAAAAAATTATGGATCCGGTCACTAGAATCAAAGAATCGGGACAGCTTTTCTCCTCACCATATAATAATGTATTAATTACTAAAAGCGGAGTAAATAAAAATGTATCATACTCAGGTAGTCCTATTCGCGATAAAGATAGTCGTATTATGGGTATTGTTATCGTATTTCGGGATATTACCGATCAGTTAAAAATGGAAAAGGAGCTCATTAAAAATCAAAAACTGGAATCGCTGGGCGTTCTTGCCGGCGGTATTGCTCACGATTTTAACAATCTGCTAACGGCAGTGACCGGCAATATTTCGCTTTCCAAAATAATGCTTTCGGAAGATCATGAAATGTATCACCGGCTGGATTTGGCCGAGAAAGCGTCAGATCGGGCCAGAGACCTTATTCAGCAATTAATGACCTTTTCGAAGGGCGGCACCCCGGTTAAACAGGCAACCTCTATCCAGGAACTTGTAAAAGAAACAACGGAGTTTGTTCTGCGCGGATCAAAAGTTAAATATGAGATGGACTTTCCTGATGAACTCTACCCGGTTGAAGTTGATCCCGGCCAGATGAATCAGGTCATTCATAATATTATTCTGAACGCGAACCAGGCTATGCCGAACGGGGGCACAATTAAAATTTATGCAATAAATAAAACCATCACCGCAAAAAGCCGTGTTCCTTTAAAACCGGGTCATTATATCCGCTTAAATATTGAAGATAACGGACCAGGCATCAAGTCTTCGCATAAACAAAAAATTTTCGATCCTTTTTTTACTACAAAAACCGATGGCAGCGGTTTAGGTCTCGCTTCTGCTTTTTCTATCATTAAACGTCATCAGGGTTTTATTACAGTGGAGTCCGAACTAAACAAAGGTTCTACGTTTAAAATATATCTTCCGGCTTCTTCGCATAAAATTAAAGATATTAAAGTCCCGGATAATATTGATTTTAAAGGCAAAGGTAAAATACTTATTATGGATGATGAAAATTTTGTGCGTGAAACAGCCAGCGATATGATTGCGTTTTTTGGATTTGATGTAGTTTGTGTTAAAGATGGAAATGAGGTTGTGGAAGAATATAAAACGGCGCGAAAAAATAATAATCCATACAATGCGGTTATTCTGGATTTAACAATTCCAGGCGGCATGGGAGGAGAACTGGCTGTAAAAAAATTGCTGAGGTATGATCCAGATGTTACCGCCATCGTAGCCAGCGGCTATTCTACCGATCCGATTATGGCTAATTACTCAAGATATGGTTTTAAAGCCCGATTGACAAAACCTTACAATTTACAGGAAGTAGGCAATGTTTTACGAAGTACCCTGCATAATTAATTCTATTTTGCTCCTTTATCCACTAAGGTAGGTGAAGCGGCTGCAGCAACGGCCAATTTATCACAGCGTTCATTTTCCGGGTGACCGGCATGACCTTTTACCCAAGTCATGGTAACTTCATGTTTTTCCAGCAAATCCAATAATCTTACCCAAAGATCGATATTTTTGGCCATTTCCTTTTTATTTCGTTTCCAGTTATTGGCTTCCCATTTTAATGCCCAACCCTGATTAACGGCGTCTACAATATATTTGGAATCCGAATAAACATCAACCTGGCAGGTTTCTTTTAATGATTCCAGTCCAACAATAATAGCCATCATCTCCATACGATTATTAGTGGTAGATTTGTAACCGGCAGAGAATTCTTTTTCATGTTCGTTATATTTTAAAATAACGCCGTAACCGCCCGGACCGGGATTACCGGAACAGGCGCCATCGCTAAACAATTGAATTCGTTTCATTAATTAACCTTCTATTTAATGTGAATTGGATATTAAGTCTAAATTTAGGAATTATCATAAAAAAAGTAAAAAAGGAATAAAATATAGATACTGGTTACCAGATACTGGATGCTTTGTCAAGCCGGGATTGCTCACTGGATTCTGCTCCTGCTGACTGTAACCTGTCATCTGCCATCAGTTTTCCCCTTTACACAAAGCCCAAATTTTCTTAAAATTCGCCGGTCTGATTAATGAAATATTTAAACATGTCAGATTGGTTATATTTGGAATACAAATTAATACGAGTGAAATACATTATCTAAATGCCAACAGTTGTTTTTCATACCCTCGGCTGCCGCTTAAATCAGGCCGAAACCGCTATTATTGCCAATGATCTGATAAAGCACGGTTTTGAATTGGTTGATGATAATACTCCAGCTGATCTCACAGTCATTCATACGTGTACTGTTACGGAGCAGGCGGACGCCAAATGCCGGCAGGCGGTGCGGCAGAGTATTCGAAAAAATCCTGATGCCTTTGTTGCAGTGATCGGCTGTTATGCCCAGATGGCCATTGATACGATCCGTCAGATTGAAGGTGTGGATTTGATCGTAGGTAATGAACATAAAATGCAGTTGTCGCAATACCTGGATTCACTGAATAAAAAAGAAGAGCCGCAGATCGTCCATTCCCGAAAAATCTCCCGGCAGGAATTTACCATTGAATCCATCGCCGATGATATTTCACATACCCGGGCAAATTTAAAAATCCAGGATGGCTGTAATTTTGTGTGTTCGTTCTGTATCATCGCATCTGCCCGAGGTCCGGCACGTAGTAGAAAATTTGATGATATAATCAGAGAAGCCAATAAACTGGTTGATATGGGCTATAAGGAGATTGTACTGACTGGTGTCAATATTGGCACCTATCAGCAAAATGGGCATAATTTTCTAGATGTGCTGACCGAACTGGATAAAGTAAAAGGTATATCACGAATACGGATAAGCTCTATTGAACCAACCACGGTTACAAAAGAAATCATTGATTTTATTGCAGATTCGGATACGCTCTGCCGGCATCTGCATATCCCGCTGCAAAGCGGCGATGACCGGATACTGGAATCGATGCGGCGTAAGCACAGTGCGGCCTTTTTTGAGGAAATTATACAATATGCAGCTGATAAAATCCCCGGTATCGGATTAGGTACGGATATAATGGTTGGTTATCCCACAGAAGGCATTGAAGAATTTAAGAATACTAAAAAACTGTTAGCAGATTTACCGGTTTCTTATTTTCATGTATTTGCCTATTCCGATCGAAAAGGGACCGGTTCATATAATTTAAAACCTAAAGTTGATTATCATATTAAAAAAGACCGTTCTGGCATTATGATTGAAATGGGCGAGCGTAAGAAACAAACATTTTATGATTCATTTATTGGCTGTAATGTAAATGTCCTTTTCGAAGAAAACTATAATGGTTGGTGGGAAGGATTCAGCGATAATTATATGCGCGTTGCTGTGAAAAGCGAATCCAGCCTCAAAAATGAAATCAGACAGGTCCGGTTGCGTGAAGTAAATAATCAGAAAATTTTGGGGGATATTGTTTGAAGAAAGTTTATATTGAAACTTATGGTTGTCAGATGAATGAATATGATAGTGAAATTGTAAAGACCATTCTGAAACAAAATGATTATGAATTTGTTGATGAACCTGAAAAAGCCCAGGTGTTGTTTTTAAATACCTGTTCGGTGCGGGAGAATGCTCATAAAAAAGTTAAGCAGCGCATTACGGTGCTGAAGAAATTGAAAAATTCCAACAAAGAACTGGTGATGGGCGTACTGGGCTGTATGGCCCAGAGCCTTCGTGATGAATTGCTGCAGGATAAAGTGGGCGTTGATATCATTGCCGGCCCGGACAGTTATAAAAAATTACCGGCCTTACTCGAACGTGCAATAAAAACCGGTGAAAAAGATTATGAATTAACCTTATCCGAATATGAGACCTACAGCGATATTTTTCCCACACGGGCAGGCGGTGTGAATGCCTGGATTGCCGTTATGCGCGGTTGTGATAATTTCTGCACCTTCTGCGTTGTGCCTTATACCAGAGGACGCGAACGCAGCCGTGAACCTCAGAATGTAGTCGAAGAAGTTAAACGGTTGGTGGATGAAGGATTTAAACAGGTGACACTTTTAGGTCAGAATGTTAATTCCTATAAATCGGGTAAATACGACTTTGCGGATCTAATGGAAATGGTCAGCAAGGTTGATGGATTAAAACGAATCCGTTTCACTTCACCGCATCCAAAAGATTTCCCGGAAAAATTGATAGAAGTCGTCGCTAATAATCCAAAGGCCTGTAAACATATCCATCTGCCCTTACAGGCAGCTAATAACAGAATTTTAGAACTGATGAACAGGACATATACAAAAGAAGAGTTTCTTAAATTAGCATTCCGTATGCGGGATAAAATTTCTGATTTAGTGTTAACAACAGATATCATCGTAGGCTTTCCAACGGAAACGGAACAGGATTTTTTAGACACGCTTGAAATAATAAAACAGGTAGAATTTGACTCGGCTTTCATGTTCAATTACTCAGAACGTAAGCAGACCACCGCTTCCCGTAAATATCCGGATAATGTCAGTGAAGAAGAAAAAACGTCGCGTATTACCCGTTTGGTCGATTTACAGAGAAAAATTTCACTGAAAAGGAATAAAGAACATCTGGGGCGGGTTTTCGAAGTTATGATCGAAGGAAAGGGCAAGAAACCGGGGCAGATGCTGGGGAGGAACGATGGAAATAAGATTGTTGTTTTTCCTGCAAATGGAAGCAATATTGGTGAACTCGTTGACGTCAGGATTACTGAAGCGACTACAAATACGCTAATCGGTGAACTTTGTTTTCCTGATTAATTGGTAACCATGAGAATCGAAGTGAATAGTTATTAAAATTTGTGAATAGTCCAGCTAAAATAATAATTTTGATTTTCATAAAAATAGTATTGTGTTTATCCAATCCCAAATTTATATTTACAAGTGTAAACTTTAAATAATGAGGGCTAAAATGAAAGCAACAGCCAAAGATTTAAGATTTTATTCAAAAGAATTACTTGATTCCGCAAATCGGGGTGAAGAAGTAATTATTACATATCGCGGCAAACCATACGCTAAACTCGTTCCAATTAAGCATGAAAAAAAAGGCATGGTTAAAGAAGAACATCATCTGTTTGGAATATGGAAAGATAACGAAGAAGTAAAAGATGTCGATGAGTATATCGAAAAATTGAGAAAGGGTAGATTTTGATTCTCATTGATACTGATGTGTTAATATGGTACATGCGAGGAAATAAAAAAGCATTTGGTTTAATAGAGGGCTTAAATGAGTTTTTTATTTCAACCGTAACATATATCGAATTAGTTCAGGGCATGAAGAATAAGAATGAGTTGAGAGAGCTGCGTAAGGCTTTAAGAAATTGGGATACTAAAATATTATTTATTAGTGAGGAAATTTCAATTAAAGCGATGTTTTTCGTAGAAAGATTTTATCTAAGCCATTCTTTAATGCTTGCCGATTCTTTAATTGCAGCAACAGCATTGGCGAATGGATTACCTCTTCTTACCGGGAATGGTAAGCATTATGATATGATAAAAGATTTGGAAACCAAAATATTCAAACCTTAATGCCACATTTCTAAAAAATAAATATCAGAATGTGCTGGCTCCTTTTATTTTTATAATCAAAAAAATGCCAATTAAGCCAACAAAGGATATTCTAATATGTTCAGCTATGACCGTGACCTGTTAATAGATCATTTGGATTTATGGCTGGACAGCAAACGGGTGAAAGAATTTGGATTTATATCCCACGGCCACACGGATCACATTGCCCGGCATAAAAAAATTATCTGTTCGGAACCAACGGCGGATTTTATTAAAATCCGCTTAAAGAATCCGAATTATCAGCCGCTCAAATACAATCAACCCTGCCAAATTAACGGCGCCGAAATCACCCTGCATCCGGCCGGCCATATTCTAGGCTCATCGCAGATTAAGATAAAATCCGACGGCATATCTCTTTTATATACCGGAGATTTTCGAATCAGCCCGGCGAGAACTGTTGAAGCTTTCGAGTATGTAGAAAGCGACATTTTGATCATGGAAACAACCTTCGGATTGCCGCATTATAAATTCCCATCGCGGGAGTCTATGGAAGCTGAATTGTTGGAATTATGTTCATCAGCATTAAAGGCCGGGAAAACGCCGGTTATATTTGCATACACACTCGGAAAAGGTCAGGAGGCGCTTAAAATTATCAGTGATGCCGGACTGCCGGTTGCGGCTGATTACTCAATTCTTCAGTTTATACCCATCTTCCAGAAGTATGGCATTGAATTCGGGAAATTTACAACATGCAAAAAGACCGATTTGGCTGAAAAAGTAAACATTTTGCCGGTTCAGGCCCGATATCAAAAAGGTTTTCGTAACAGCAATGATAAATTCACGATTTATTTAAGCGGCTGGGGCATCGATAAAAGCGCCCAGTTTCGTTTGGGCGTAAATAAAGTACTGCCGCTCAGCGATCATGCCGATTATGATGAACTGATTCAACTGGTAGAAACCATTAAGCCACAGAAAGTCTACTGTACCCATGGATTTGATCAGTTTGTGGATAGTCTAAATAACGCTGGTTATAAAGCTGAACTTTTAAAATAAGTACAATTTTACTTACGCAGTCAATAATCATCTAATCCAATATTTTGAAGTTTTGGGATATGATTGTGAAATAGCCGGTATTCTTCAATTGATCCAAACCAATTTAATATCTCTTGCCTTGGCAGATGCGATTTTTTTGCTTCAAGAAACTTTCCATAGGATGAATATGGCCAGTTGCGAAAATCATTGATGAGTCCGTGCAATTGGGGATTGGCGTGGATATAATACAAAACCGTTAATAAGTATTTATAGTTATCAATATGAATACGTTTGAACGGTTTCTGAAAAAGACTGCCCACGCGGTTTTCCTGTTTGTTGATGGCTTTAGCATACGAATTGAAAAAGTCAGAAAATTTTTTAGATATTTGGTAACTCAAACCTTCCAGGTTTTTAAAACCTGGAAGGTCTTTTTCATCTCTTACCTTAATTAACAAATGAAAATGGTTCGGTAATAGGCAATAGGCGTATGTTTGTAAAAATTCATTCAGATAGTAATTATACCGTCGTAGGAAATAATGATAGTTTTCCTGCTTATAAAATAAATTTTCGCGATTATTACCCCGGTTATAAATATGATAAAAACATCCTGGGTAAAATATGGCATTTTTTGGTTTCATAGAATTCTTTTAAAAATTATTTACTTCAGTCGTTGTTATCAGTTGGAGCAAAGACATCGGATTAGGATCTAATACTTTTGATTCTTTTTATCATAAATCCTACATTTGCATGTCGTTTTCTTAAAGGATTTTATGATGAATTTAAATTTAAAACAAATAAAACTGCCCGATACGCTGGTTCTTATTTTTTCCATCCTGATTATTGTCGCTGTTTTAACCTGGTTTTATCCGGGCGGTAAATACGATCGGCAGATTGTCGATGGGCGCGAGATTGTCCAGCCTGACTCATATAAAGAAATCAAATCCGTACCGCAGGGATTAGGCGCCCTGTTAACCGCTCCTATTAAAGGATTTATTGCTGCTACACAAATTATTGCTTTTATTCTGATTGTCGGCGGAGCGTTTATGGTCATTCAAAAAACCGGCGCCTTCGACGCCCTCATTATAAAAATTGCACAGAACCGGTGCGATGGCAGTGTATTGGATACTCTAATCATTCCAATCGCTATGCTTATTTTTTCTTTATTTGGATCCGTATTCGGTATGAGTGAAGAAGTGATACCATTTATTTTAATTTTTGTACCATTGGCTATCTCACTTGGTTATGATTCCATTGTCGGCGCTGCGGTTCCGTTTGTCGGCGCAGGCGCCGGATTCGCAGGGGCTTTTTTAAATCCATTTACAGTCGGCATTGCCCAGGGCATAGCTGAACTGCCGCCCTCTTCCGGTATTGTCTATCGTATTATTTCCTGGCTAATCATAACTGTGGTTGCTATTGTTTTTGTTATGATGTATGCCAGGCGTATTCGTAAATATCCAAAATTAAGCCGCATGTATAAGATTGATCAGCATTGGCGGGATCATATTCCGAAGACGACAACAAACTCACATACAGATAAAATGAATCGTTCGCATCTGGTAATCTTAATTATTTTTGCTCTTGGAATGATTAGTTTGATTCTGGGTGTAAAATTTTTGGGTTGGTATATTAATGAGATTGCAGCCTTGTTTTTGGGACTGGCATTAATCATTGGCATAATTTCTCATCTGAGTATGAGTGATATTGCTTTGGGTTTTACGGATGGCGCCCGGGATTTAGTAAAGATTGCATTTATCATAGCTTTAGCACGATCTATTTTAATTATCGCCAGCGATGGTCAGATTATTGATAGTATTTTGCATGATCTGTCCGAAATAGTCAGCGGCGCGCATCCTGTTTTTGCCGCCCAGTTGATGTTCCTGGTTCAGAGTATTATCAATGTATTTATACCATCGGGAAGCGGACAGGCTGCTCTCACTATGCCGATCATGGCGCCATTGAGCGATTTATTAGGTGTTACCCGTCAGACGGCTGTGCTGGCTTTTCAGTTTGGTGACGGGTTTACTAATTTAATTATCCCGACCTCAGGCGTGACGATGGGTGTACTGGGTATGGCAAAAATACCCTATGAAAAATGGTTTGGCTGGATGTGGCCGTTGCTTCTCATATTTTTTGTGATTAGTTTTATTCTGTTGATTCCACCGGTTCTGATGCGTTGGGGACCGTTTTGAGGAATAGTAGGCAGTTTGCAGCAGCAGTAACCAGTAACCAGAATCCAGTATCCAGAAACCAGTAACTTAATAATTTAATAATTCAATGTCTAAATACATCAAAACAGATATCGCCGTCATCGGGGCCGGACCGGCTGGTGCAACTTTATCCATTTTTCTGGCTAAACGACAGATTCCTCATATCATATTTGATAAAACGGAATTTCCCCGTGATAAAATTTGCGGTGATGGACTAAGCGGTAAAGTGGTTCATTATCTGCGAAAAATGAATAACGGTCTTTTGGATGAGTTGAATCAAAAATCCAATTTAGCAGCGCCGAGCTGGGGGGTTCGATTTGTTGCACCGAATGGCAAAGCGGTGGATGTGCCATTCTATTCAGACCAAAAAAAGAGTAATCAATCGCCTGGATATATTATCCGGCGTATCGATTTTGATAATATTCTGGTGAATGCCATCGATAAAAAATATGCGGATATTAAACTAAATACGGAAGTTAAGTCCGTCGAATATACTGATGCTGGAATCATTTTGAAAGCAATTAAAAATGAGCAGGAATTAAATTATCAATGTGAAATGGTTATCGGCGCCGGGGGGGATCGTTCCATTGTCGCAAAAAAACTGGCCGGATATGCCATGCAGCCGGAGCATTATTATGCTGGATTGCGTACGTATTATGAAAATGTATCGGGTATGCATGATCAGAATTTTATTGAACTGCATTTTATTAAGGATTTATTGCCCGGTTACTTCTGGATTTTTCCATTGCCGAATAATCAGGTAAATGTGGGGTTGGGCGTTCTCACCAATCAAATAAAAGAGAAAAATATCAATTTAAAGAAAACATTACAGAATATTTTAAATGAACACCCAACAATAAAAGAGCGGTTTAAAAATGCCAGGCCGATTGATGAGGTTCGCGGCTGGGGATTGCCTCTGGCTTCCAGCCGTAAGAGACTTTCAGGAGAACGGTTTTTGCTGATTGGCGATGCGGGGTCACTCATTGATCCGCTAACAGGCGAAGGAATCGGCAATGCCATGCAAAGCGCGCATGCCGCATCCAAAATTATTGAGCGGGCTTTAATTGCCGGCGATTTTTCCGAAGAGTACTTAAGTGATTATGATAAACTATTCTACGATGAGCTCAAAGATGAATTACGGTTGAGTGAATATATTCAGCGATTGGTTCAGAAACCGTGGCTGTTTAATTTTGTTTTCAATCGGCTGCATAAAAATAAATCCTTGCAGGAAGTTTTTACCGGTATGCTAAGCGATCTGGATCTCCGCGCTAAATTACGGTCGCCGGGTTTTTATTTTAAAATTTTATTTAATCGATAATATCATCCGTTTCATTTAATAATCTTTATCTGAAAATATCGTTCTTTCTTTAATAAAAAATGACTAAAATAATTTTTTGATTGTATTTTAATTTTCAAAATGATATTTTAAAACCACATTCATTTTTCTTCTAATTCAGTATAAAAATAAAAAATAGATGATTCGATTAATCTTTTTATTGTTTATAATGTTTTACGTTACACATGCGCAAATTACTTTTAGCGAAGTTATGTTCGATCTGGAAGGTTCAGACTATCATGATGAGTTTATCGAGATTTATAATTTATCCGAGTCAGAATCCATAGACCTCACAGGTTGGTATTTAAGTGACAGTCTAAACATGGATGGCATCATTGACGCTGGCGAAGGGATGTTGATTTTACCACTCGGGTACGCGATTATTCTCGACGGTAGTTATTTTGAAAATTCAACCCTGTATGATTCAATTATTCCGGATTCTGCTTTAATAATTAAAATTGATGGCAGCGCTTTCAGTCTGAATGGATTGACCAACGAGGAACCAAAAACTTTAATGTTATTTGATCCTGATAGTCAGTTGATTGATGCCTACCGGTATTCCACGGATAATAAACCGGATTATTCCGATGAAAAAATTCTAATGAATACAGATAATTCAGTTTCTAACTGGGGCAACAGCCTGGTTAGATATGGTACGCCCGGATTCCGGAATTCGATTTCACCAAAGAAATTTGATCTCGGATTTCCTGAAAATGCATTAAGTTTTCATCCTTCCATTTTAATACGTACTCTGCAGAGGGTTTCAATTAGCTGTAGTATTTCCAATACAGGATTAGAAAATTTTCATGATTCCACTGATTTCCAGCTTTTTATAGATAGTAACATGGACTCTGTTATTAATGAAGAAGATGAAATTCTAATTAATGAAAATATTGATATTAATCTGATCTCACAACAAACAACAGTTGCTCAAACTGACTGGACGCCAGTGCTGGCTGGTACTTTTAATCTTGTTGCAAAATTTCAATCGGAGTTGGATCAGAATCCGGTCAACAATATTGTTTTAACTGATATAACAGTTGTTGAAAGCAGAGAAACAGTAAAAATAAATGAAATAAAATTCCTTACAAATGATAATGAACCGGAATGGATTGAATTGATCAATACTGGTGAAGAACCCTTATCTTTGAGGGATTGGGGCATTGCCGATTTAAAGGATACCTGTTTCATAGATTCTTCAATTATTATTCAACCGGGTAGGTTTAAAGTGATTGCTTCGAGCAGGGAAATAAAAGATGAATTCGATAATCAAGATACTGTTCTTTTCATTTCCAAAGATTTACCTTCACTCAATAATAATGAAGAAACTGTCTTTTTATTGAATCCCGCCGGCGGCTGGGTGGAACAAGTGCCCTATACCATCGACTGGCTGGAAGGCGAAGACTGGCGAAAGCCATCCCTGGAAAGAATAAATTACGACTTGGACAGCCGCATGGCCAGGAATTGGGGCCCTTCAACGGCTTCTGCCGGCGCAACGCCAGGCGCTGAAAATTCCCTTTATACTGCAATCAAGCCGGATGTGCTGAAAATAAATATCGAACCCAATCCATTTTCACCGGATGGCGATGGTTTTGAGGATCATACCATTATTTCCATTGAATCACCGGCTGAAGCAGCCCGTTTGCGTCTGGATATTTACGATATTCTTGGCCGTAAAGTACGCACAATCAAAGATAATAGTTTCACGGGATCTAAGATTGATCTGGTTTGGGATGGTAAAAATGATAAGGGACAGAAAGTTAATATGGGTATCTACCTTATTTTTTTACAAATTCTGGATGACAGGAATGGTGTTATCAAAGAAATAAAAGATTCTGTAGTTGTGGCAGGAAAATTGTGAGTTTATTTTGTATTTTATTTCATGTCATTACATAAAATTTCTTTTTATCTAAATCATTAAAAAACATTAATTAATCTATAT
>JAFGKZ010000179.1 GCA_016928315.1 Calditrichaceae bacterium | reverse complement strand
GATATTGATGTTATTCATTTTTTAGAAATTGAATATTTTGCGTTTTTTATTATCCTTCCAATTATCAAATTTAAAAAAAAACCTGTTGTTGTTTTAATACACACAGGTAATTTTAATTTTTCATCCAATAATCCAATCCTTGGATTATATAAGTTTATATCGAAATATTTAGTTAAAACAATCTTAAATAACGTTTCAATTATAATCGTTCATAGCGATGTAATTAAAAAGTCATTGATTGATTCCTTGAATCTTAAAATAAAAAATATTCACAAAATACATATTACAAATTATGGTACAGAACCTATCGTAGTAATGCCAAATCGACAAGAGTCATTAAAAATATTAGGATTACAACGTATTAAGAAAAAAATTGTCCTATTCTTTGGTAACGTTAGGATGGACAAAGGAATTTTTGAACTACTAAAATTAAATCACTTCAACAGAATGGATAATTATATTTTATTAATTGCCGGTAAATTAACAGGTATTGACAAAGATAAATTCTATAAACTGATCGAGGAAAATTCAAATATTATTTTTCATGAAGGATTTATTGATGAAAACAAAATAAAACATTATTACAATGTTGCTGAATATTTAATTCTTCCCTACCACAATTATTTCATATCTGCAAGTGGTCCATTAACCTTATCATTAACATACAGAACTCCTGTAATATGTTCTCAGGCAAAACATATTAAAAATTTTGTGGAAAAATATAATATTGGTTTATCATTTGATTTGTATAATGAAAACTCATTTAGAGATACAATAGAATATGCATTAAAGACAGAAAAAGAAAATTATTATAATAATTTTGATGAGGCAATAATAGGTAATACTTGGCAGGATATGGTAAACTCTCTTATACAAATCTACAATACGCTTTTATGAAGATAATATATATCCATCAATATTTCACGACTCCAGAAATTGGAGGCGGTACAAGATCCTATGAATTTAGCAAATATTTTGCAGAACATGGTCATAAAGTAATAATGATTGCATCCCACAATCAAAAGAATTTTAAAAGACAGCAAATTGATGGTGTGGATGTACAATGGATATCAAATTACTATAACAATCAGTTGGGGATTTTAGCCAGAATATTTTCATTTAATAAATTTATGCTAAAAAGTTTCTTGCATGCGATGAAAATGAAAGAAGTGGATATCTGTTTTGCAACTTCAACACCGTTGACTGTTGGGATTACAGCTATTTTATTAAAGTGGATAAAAGGAATACCATATGTTTTTGAGGTTCGTGATCTTTGGCCGGAATTTCCGATACAAATGGGAGCTATTAAATCTAAACTCATGCAAAGAATTGCTTATTACATTGAATATTTGATTTATAAAAATGCCAAGTCAATTATCGCCCTTTCACCCGGGATGAGAGAGGGTATTGAAAAATATAATCTTGGAAAAAAAGTAACAGTTATACCAAATGCCGCTGACTTGGATCTTTTTTATCCGCATAAAATTAATAAGCCTATTGAGGATACTTATGGTTTGGCCAATAGATTTAATGTCATCCATTTTGGCTCAATGGGCATTGCCAATGGACTGGAATATATTATCAAAACTGCAAGAATTGCCAAGAATGAAAATTTGTCTGATATACAATTTATATTTGCCGGCACGGGAAAAACTGAACCGGATTTGAAAAAAATTGTACAGGCCGAAAATTTATCAAATGTTAAGTTTCTCGGGCATCTTCCTAAAACAATCATTGCTGAAATTGTGAATATCTGTGATTTAAGTATAATAACTTTTTTAGACATTCCAATTCTTTATACAAATTCACCAAATAAATTATTTGATTCGCTTGCTGCTGGAAAAATATGTATTGTTAACTCTGATGGCTGGACACGAAAACTGGTTGAAGAAAACGATTGCGGTTTCTTTGTTAATCCTTCTGATCCTGCTGATTTTTTAGCAAAAATAAAATATATTAAAAATAACGAACCCATAAGAAATAAAATGAAAACTAATGCAAGAAAACTTGCTGAAGACGGATTTGACCGAAAAAAGCTTGCGGAACAATTATTGGAACAATTAACGGAATCTTAATAATATTAAATCATTCTTCTAAATATAATTTATTGTGCAAAATAAATATAGATATAAACGTTTAGTGGATCTATTGCTACTCTTAGCTGCTATCATACTGGGATTGCCGTTAATACTGCTAATATCAATTATACTATTTTTTATCCAGGGCCGTAACATTTTTTTTTGCCAGATTCGTCCGGGATATCATGAGATACCATTTAAATTAATTAAGTTTCGTACAATGAAAAATCTTTATGATAACGATAGACACCTATTGCCGGATGAACAACGACTGACAAATTTTGGATTACTTTTAAGAAGAACCAGTCTGGATGAGTTACCATCACTTATAAATATTTTAAGAGGAGAGATGAGTTTTGTCGGTCCGAGACCACTTCTTGTTGAATATCTGCCTTTGTACTCAAAAGAGCAGGCCCGCCGGCATGAAGTTATGCCCGGTATAACAGGTTGGGCACAAGTAAAAGGTCGAAATAATATCTCTTGGGAAAAAAAATTTGAATTTGATATTTGGTATGTAGATAATTTATCTTTTTGGCTAGACATTAAAATTTTGTTTTTAACTATTGTTAAAGTATTCAAACGTGAAGGTATTAATCAACCTGGCCATGCCACAATGGAAATATTTAATCCAATAACGATAGAGAAAAATGACAAAGCCAATTAATATCCTTTTTACATCGTGTGGCCGAAGAGTGGAGTTGATTCGGTATTTTAAAAATATACTTAAACATGAAGCTATTGATGGTACTATCCATTGTGGTGATTATCAAAGAACAGCACCTGCTCTATTGGAAGCAAATTTCACTGTTCAACTCCCATCAATTTTTGATGAAAACTATATTTCTTATATAAAGGAATATGCCGTAAGCAATAAAATAAATATTATTATTCCCCTACTTGATTATGAGTTAAATAAACTTTCAGCAGCTAAGCAAGATTTTTTAAACTCAGATATTATTATATTAATTTCTGAACCAATTATTATTGATTATGGCCAGGATAAACGAAATACAAAATATTTTTTCGAAAAAGCAGGTTTGTTAACACCTAATATTTTTGATAAAGTTGAAAATATTCAAAATTATCCCGTTTTTTTAAAACCGGCAAAAGGGAGTGCAAGTATCGGAGCAAAAAAAGTTTCTTCCTATAAAGATTTATCTTTTAATCTAAATGAAATTGATGATCCAATTATTCAAGAATACATAGACGGAACAGAATACACCATTGATGCATGGTTTGATCTACAGGGTCATTTGAAATGCATTGTGCCTAGGCGAAGAATTGAGGTACGTTCCGGGGAAGTGAGTAAAGGTATAACAGAAAAAGATAATTCAATTATATCTGATGTTCAAAAACTAACAAAATCGTATCAAGGTTTTTTAGGTTGTATTACTTTTCAATGTATTAAAACAGAAAATAGTGATAACTATTTTATAGAGATGAATCCACGATTTGGAGGCGGTATACCTCTTAGCATAGCTGCAGGTGCCAATTTCCCAAAAGCATTAATCTATGATTTTTTAGGAAATAAAACGGATGAAGAATTTTATAAATGGAAAAATGGATTAGCTATGTTGCGATACGATCAAGGATTGTATATTCAGGGAAAGGATATTGGATTGTGATCAAGCTAGTTGTATTTGACATGGATGATACATTATACAATGAAATTGATTATATAATTAGCGGTTTTAAACGTATTGCAAAATTCCTAAATACTAAATATGATATAAATGATTCATTTCCACTTTTTATCGAAGCCTTTCATAATGGCAACAACCATCGGATTTTTAACTATGTTCTTGATAAATTAGAAATTGATTACAACGATGATACCATAAATCTACTGGTGAAAAAATACCGGGATCATTATCCTGATATTCAATTATCTCAACAAACAATAAATATTTTAAGGACAGCAAAACAAAAATATAAAACTGCAATAATTTCTGATGGATACTATAACGCTCAAAAATTAAAAATTAAGGCTCTAAAATTAAAAGATTATTTTGACCAGATATATTTGACAGATGAATTAGGTCAAGAGTATTGGAAACCCTCAAAATATTATTTTGAAAAATGTCAGGAGAATTTTAGGTCATTATCAGAGGAAATTGTATATATTGGTGATAATTGGAAAAAAGATTTTTATCCGGGCAATATATTAGGATGGAAAACCATAGGACTACTTTCTATTAACCAGATATATAAAAATACTGAAGTAAATCCTGAATATAAACCACAAATTGTCGTTAACGATCTAAAGGATATTTTTAATTATTTATAGAATTAAATTATGAAAAATTAAATAAGAATATAGGAAAATGAAAAAAAAACTCTGGCTCTCCCCGCCCCACATGAACGGCGAGGAGCTTAAATATATACACGAAGCGTTCGAATCCAACTGGGTGGCGCCGCTGGGACCCAACGTGGACGGATTTGAAAAAGAAATGTGCGCTTATCTGGGAACTGGTCATGCTGCTGCAGTCGTTTCGGGAACCGCTGCTATCCATCTTGCCCTAATCATACTTGATGTAAGTGAAGGTGATGAAGTATTATGCCAGTCTTTTACATTTTCCGGCAGCGCTAATCCTATCGCCTACCAGCAAGCCGCGCCGGTTTTTATAGACAGCGAAACGGATAGCTGGAATATCGATCCGCAGCTTCTGGAACAGGCTATTAAAGATCGGATTAATAAAGGGAAAAAGCCCAAAGCTCTGATTCTGGTTCATCTATACGGTCAGCCGGCAAAATTGGATGAGATCACACAGATATGTAATCAATATGAAATACCAATTATTGAAGACGCCGCTGAAGCGCTGGGGAGCCTGTACAAAAACATTCCCGTCGGAACCTTCGGAAGATTTGGAATTCTTTCATTTAACGGCAATAAAATAATCACTACTTCCGGCGGCGGTATGCTGATTAGTTCTGAAAAAAATATCAAAGAAGCCCGTTTCTTATCCACTCAGGCCCAGGATGAAGCGCCGCACTATCAACACTCGCAAATTGGCTATAATTACCGCATGAGTAATATTATAGCCGGCATTGGCAGAGGTCAGCTTAAAAGCCTGGATAAACGTGTTGAGCGCAAAAGAGAAATATTTGATTATTATAAAGAAGAGCTAAAACAACTTCCCGGTGTTCAGTCCCAGCCGGAATTGCCTAATACGAAATCCAATCGCTGGCTAACCACGCTGACTATCGATCCTACTCTGGCGGGTACTGACCGTGAGAAAATCCGTCTAAGTTTTGTAGCAGAAAATATCGATACCCGCCCACTCTGGAAGCCCATGCATCTACAGCCTGTGTTTAAAGATGCTATTAAATACGAGAATGGTGTTTCAGAAAAATTATTTAATAATGGTTTATGCCTGCCATCCGGAACGGCGATGACTGAAGCTGACCTGAACCGGGTGGTCAAAATATTTAAATCGAACTTCTAAATATCCTGCTTTAATCATTCCTGCCAGCAAAGTTTTTTACACTTCCCTTTTAATCCATAACCTAAAATGCGAAATAAATACCCAGATGAAATGCGTCCGGCGTGGGATCATACTTGGTTTTAATTAGCTTATAGCCATAGTCAAATCTCACAGGACCTAATGGCGTCATCAAAGCAATACCTAATCCTGTAGACAATTTAATATCCATCGGTCTGAAATCCGAAATTTCTGACCAGACATAACCGGTATCAAAAAAAGTCTCCAGCATAACAATCCACCAAACAGGCACGCGTAATTCAATATTACCCAAGTATAATAACTTGCCTCCTGCAGCTTTCTCAATTTTCTCGTTCTCATCATAACTCAAAGCCGGACCCAATAACTGTTCCTGGTATCCGCGCACTGAAGAAGCGCCTCCTGCAAAAAAACGATCATTAATCGGAATGCCCTGTTTCTTCCCGAGTTCAAAAATACCCCCCATTTTCACACGACTCGCAAGAGTAAAATGCCATCGTTTAAAACTCAGCACTTTAGGCCGGACTGGTTGATAGCGCTGCCAGGAAGATATCAATGTAATATAGCGATTCTCTATTATATTATTTTCTTTATCCCTACCGGTACTAAATGAAAATGCCAGACTGACATCGGTATATGAACTGTTTGAAGGATTAAATAAATTTTTACGTTTATCCCTTTTATAGTAAAAATTTATGGAATAAACTTGGTTTTTATCAACATCAAATCCCTGCCCCCGCACTAATAAACTGTCAATTTTCTCGTTTGAAAGCAGATCAACCAGTTTTGCAGAAATAGCTGCATTAATATCACTGTATTTTCCAACAGAGTGTTTTATCCCGAATGAAGTGGATAGTAAATCAAAATCAGCGCTGTTGGGTGGCCGGTATTGTGCATAAGTCAAATTAAAAGTACCGGGTGTACGCGTATTACCAATCCAGGGTTCAACAAAAGAAAAAGAAATTTTATTATCAAGATTATGAAATTTCGTCGAATCAAAATCATATGTGAATGATGGTGTTATTTGTAAACTAATGCTTCTTGCAGTTCCAAATAAATTTCGATGCCCCCCCTGAACTGTAAATTCAAGCTTACTTCCATAATAAGCCTGTTGTTCATGAGCCAATCCCAGCCGGACGCCAATCCAGATCGGATCATTTTCCTGCACAAGTATCTTAAGTATAACCTGATCAGGTGTATCTTTAATTGGTTCAATTTCTAAACGGACATATTTAAACAGTCCTGTCCCGTATAAATTTTCCTGTGATTTTTCGATAGCCTCACGATTATATTTCTCATCTTTTTTTATTTCTAGTTCCCGCCGTATTAAAAATTTCTGAACCAGTTTTAAACCAAAATATTGTACATTATTGATATAGACGGTTTGATTTTCATTAATCTCCAGAATAGTTATAATTAAAGAATCTTCCTCAACCAAATAGTTAGTTTTTAAATCAACAAAAGGCTTCCCGGAATTATAATAAATATTTTCCACTTTTTTAATTGATTCATTGATCACGCCTTCAGCGAACGGTTCATAAAGATCCATAGTTTCAAATTGTTCAGATATCTTTTCACTTGCGATATCCTGATTACCATGCATACGTAATCCGCCATAATAATAACGCTGACCTTCAGAAATATAAAATATGATATTAATCTTTTCCCTGTTAGAGACTGTTATTACGCTATCGGAAATAACAGCATCCAAAAAACCATGCTGTCGATAAAAATTTTTTAGTAAAATCTTATCCAGTTTCTGCAGACGCGGTTCGTACTCATTACCCTCTTCAGAATGGATTATATCCTCCAAATCACCATCTGAAAAATAAGTATTATTATTGAAAAATATTTTGTCGATTTCTATCTCCGCCTGGACAGATCCAACGATAATAAGTGAAGTTAATAGTATGATAAATTTAATAATATTTGTTTTTGACATACTATATTTCAGATTTCATTCTTCTTTTTTGATTTTCGTGCCAGAGCATTGATTATTGACTATTAGATATTTGTTATTGGTTTATTTGTTATGCTTTTGTCAGAACGAATATTCCCAACTCAATCCTAATTGGACTTTATTATTGCCCTGAATTGTTTTTTCGTAATAGCTATCCAGGCTCCAGTGCTTATTGATCCTATACTGCAAACCTAAATGATTCTCGGCAGCCCAATCAAATCGGGTTCGATATTCCACATATAAATCGGTAGTCAGGTATTTACCGAATGATATTGAAGCTTCTTTCAATCCATTATTCAGCCGTAATTTATTCAAATCGAGAATATTCTCATTCGATGAAATTTCCACTCTATCAAGACCTGTATACTGCTCAGCGCTTCGTTCAACCACTGTTAATAAAGAGGTTGTCGCTACCTGGGAACCTACATTAATAATGGTCGAATCCGTATTAGCCGCCAGTTGCTGTACATCTGTTCCAAGCGTAAGCATGGCAATTTTATCTGCTTCAGAAATATGTAATTCATTGCCATTTTCCGTAACACGAAGCTGTTGAGATAATGATTCCAGATTTCCACTTATGATAATTTCAAACATTTTATTCCCAAGCATTTTAGCCGCAATAATATTGATATCCGGATTGATTACCGTCGGATTTATAAAATCAATCGAGCCGGATTGTACCTTAAAATTCTGATTCCATGAAGAGTAAAAACCGGAGGCCACATCCAGGTGGCCGGTTATTTGTGTTAAATCAGATCCCGGTTCCATAATAACACGTAAGTCCCCGACAATGCCGATTTTAAAATTATTGGTTAAATCCAAAGGCGAACTTGTTATATTAAATCCACCCGGAATCTGTATATCTAAATTCAGATCAATGTAAGGTGGTTTGGCCGGTTCAATTGAAGTGCTATATAAATATACATTTTTTTCCATCATGGTCAGGTCCACTTCATATTCCGCTTTTGGGATGTAAATACCACCTGCAATTGCGATAGTATCCTGACCTTGTATTTTAATTGATTCTGTCGTGAGCAGTAATTTGGTGTTTTCGATAAAATAATCAATATAAAGCTCATTCATCGTAATATCCAGATTAAGATTCGGTCTAGTCACATCCTGCAAACCTATTGATCCAGTCACATTAATGCGTCCATCATCCACTTTCCTGCCCGACCATGGAATCAGGGCTTTTATCAGGCGCCAGCTTTTTTCCAGAATATCTTTTTCTTCAACTGAGTAGGCTCGGAATTTTTTTATGTGCATTACGGAGTCTTCCACAGCAATATCAATATCTACATCACGAATAGGATCCAGAACACGTGAAAGAAGGATTTCACCATCAGACATTTTGATTTGTCCGGCTGTTATTGATGGCGCTTCTGGTGTTCCTCCAATATACAATTCCAAATCATACGGGCCAGTTAGTGATTCTACCTGTTCATTGAAAAGACCTAGAAATCCAATTTTATCATCGTTACTTTGCAAGTAAAAATTAAACGGATTATCCATAATTGTTGTATCGATATCAGCAAGATTTAGATTATACTGCTGCCAGCCTTTTAAGCTAAATTTGGTTTCATTAAATATAGCAGAGAGACTATCAAGAAGAATGTACCCGCTATTGTACTGCCCGAACATGCTTAACGAATCAACTTTATAATCACCATATTCAAAATTATAAATTTCCAGATGCTGACGTAATCTCGGACGGTTTATAGTACCAGCCACTTCAAGATAACCGGATAATTCACCTTTTAATTTATTCTTCAGATTTAGTAAGGCATTGAAAGGTTCAAGGGACATATTATCCCAACTGATTTTAAAATCAGCCAATGTCCCTTCAACAAAATCAAAACTTTCCAAACCTTTTTTACCCAGGGCAAAGCCAAAATTACCGCCTGCCGTAAATTTCAATTCACCCCGCTCAAGGGATAATTCTTTCATATATAACACACTATCACTAAACTGGTAGGCACTGGTTAAATTGCCGATATAAGTGCCATTATAAGTCAACTCCCGGGCGTTAACATCAAGATTTAATTCTGGATTGGTTAAGGGTGTATTGATTTCTGCTTTCCCGTTGATGATACCCGATAATTTATTTTCTTCTCCTATAAATTGCTGAAATGGTTCAATCTGAATCCCATCTAAAATAAGGTTTGCTTTGAAATCACTAATCTCCGACAACCATTTACCATTGATATTCAATTTGGAAGATTGCGGGCCTTCAAGATTTAAATTATTAACAGTAACACCGGATGAATCATATACTACGACGATATCGTTAACGTTCTTAAGCCAGTATTTCTCGTATTCCGCTTTGAACTCGGTTATGGATAATCGAATGGAATCTTCATATATATGTATTTTTGCTGCAGCATTAACATAATTTTCCCGATTGTGTAATTGTATTTGTTCGATATTTATTTCATTTCTAAAACTATGTGCTGTAATTTTTAGATGATGTATGGGTATCGATGCCACAGAACCCGTATCAATTTCGAATTTGAGTTCACCTTTACGCTCTGATAGTATTTTTTCGATATACATTTCCAATGAAATATTTTTAAACGTAATAGAATCCGATCTGAAATACGGCAGCAGTATTACGCCTGAAATATTTGGATCATCCAGGGATCCTGTTGCCCGCATCTGCAAATCAAATTTTCCAAACAGGCTGTCCTGGTGGAAGGTTTGACTTAATGCCAGTAAATCATTGTTATAAGAAGAGAAGGTCACGTCAATTTCTTTATTGCGCGTAAGACTGCCTTCCAGTTCAAATCGCGATGAATCGCTGAACTGAACGTAGGATGGTCTGTCTATCTGCCAATTGCCCGATTTGACTTTTAAAGCAAAACGCAGACTATCAAAGGCTATGGAATCAATCTCTGAATGAAATAAGGTTAGTGATCCCGCTCCTGTTGGCCGGGTTAAATGCAACGCTTCAAAATTAAAATCGACTATTCCGTTTAAATGAGTTGTCGGCAAATTTGGGACAATTGTATTTAAATTTATACGCTCAAATTTTATTTTACCCGCAGCATCCTGATTTTCCCTGCCATGGCCATTTATGTCAACCTTACCGGCGCTGGATTGAATGTTTAATCGTTCAAGTTGTATTAATCCTTCTTTATAATGCAGCGTTGAACTCAGGTTATTCAGTATGCGATCCTGCCACTTGCCATTTAAACTAAGATTTAAAGTGAAATTGGTAATCCCCCCGCTGAGGTCCAATTCTCCCTCTATATAACCATTTCTTAGCGTATCTATCTTCGTTATGCGGGCTAATTCATCCATATCAACATATAGATTATAAAGTTCGAATTCCGTATCTGATAAACCTTCAAAATTATAATAAGCGCTGAAACCAAATTTTGACTTTTCTGTCTCAAATTCAAAACGGTTAAGCGTTGCATGATTTTTATCGCCATTAATTTCGAAACTGGTATTAACCAATATAATGTCCCTATCTTTCCAAATACCTTTTAGTTTATCCAATTTGAATTCATATCTATTCTTATTAATTACGGCTCTATCAACCAGCAAATCAACATCTGTAAACTGAAGATTCTGGTTAACCAGATGAACAGAGGCTGCCAGGATTTTTATGTCTGAAACCCTAATTACGGGCAGGCGGTCTAAAAGATCGCTAACAAAATTGGACTCTTCTATCTTAATTAAAGTTGTATCTACCGAAATGTGTTTTTTATCTTGAACAGCTTTTTCTTTCTTTTTGGATTCACTTACAATGGCAACATCTAATTGGTCTATTAAGATTTTGGATACTTTAATTTCATTATATAACAGGCGCCAAAGATCGTAGTGAATTTCAAGATAATTGCACTTAATCTGCGCCTGTTGCGGCAGGTTGATATCCAGATTTTCTATTTCTATCCGGTTCAGCAAACTGCCGCGGATTGCTGTATACTTTATCGTCCCTTCATCCCCTAACTGATTGTTAAGATAATTAACCGCGGCTTCTTCAAGAACAGTAGTCTGGGAATAGAGAAATAATATGATACCGATTGAAATAACTATAAACAGGATAATACTAAGCAATATCCAGATTGTACGCCTAATCCCCTTATTTTTAATTTTTCTCAGCATATGATCACTCTTCCTGGACTCCAAGAGATTTAGCAAACTGAATTCGCTTGCTTATGGATGGATGACTGTGAAATAAAAATTCAATAACCGGGTGAGGTGACTCATCGGCCAGATTAATTTTTGCTAATTTCTTCATCGCTGTTAAAAAGGCTTTTGCATTGGAACTCTTTTTCAGAGCGTATTTATCTGCCTGTCTTTCATGCGATCGGCTCAACATATTTGTCAGAGGACTCATTATTAAACTGATAATGGTTAATATCAAAAACAATAAAGGCAGGGCCGCCAGATCCGCCTGGCCCGTAAAACCAATTTGTTTTAATAGATAATTATAAACCAAATGTGCGATAAACAAACTTAGAAAACTGTTTATTGTACCAATAGCTACATTAATCATAAGATGTTTATGAACGTAGTGCCCTACTTCATGGGCAAATACACTTTCGATTTCATCTAAGGAAAATTCATCCAGCAGGGTATCCCCTAAAATAATGCGTTTTGATTTACCCATTCCTGTAAACGCTGCATTTGCTTTTTTTGTGGTTTTACTCATGTTAAAACGATAAACGCCATCCAGTTTAAAGTTACCTTCTTTTGCCAGTTTTTCCATGCGCTCCACTATTTCTTCGTCAGCAAGTTTATCAAATTTGTAGAATAGCGGAAAAATTACTACTGGTGCAATCCGGCCAATCAAAACAGAGAAGAAAAATAAAGCTGCTGCCATCCAAATCCACCAGGTTTCAGGGTAATTACTTAGCAGGTAATAAAATAAAAGCAGTAATGGTACTGATAAGATAATGCCTACTAAAAAGGCTTTTATTTTTTCCCATAACCAGGCCCAAAATGTCTGGTTGGATAAATTATAATAATGTTCCATCCAGAATCCACTGATAAAGGATAAGGGCACTGAGAAGACAGAAAGGACGAATCCTAAGATGCCTATAAATATTAACAGCTGAAAATAAACATTTTCCACACAACTTGCTGCCAGATCGCGTAAATAGGCTGACCAGCCGCCAAATATCAAAATTAGTATGATTCCAATATATATAATGGTTTCTGAGATATTTAGAATGAGTTTTATTCTTTCGTATGTTTTTGCCTGATTTTTCTGAGTCATGGAATTCCTTATATGATTTCTTTGATTATATCCAGGATAACCAAAATAGTTTCCATCCTGACATAACACTCAATTTTACATGCCTTTGAGCAATGTTGCAAAAAATAATTAACATTAAATCGAACCATTTTATTCACCTGTAAATCATTCTTCAGTAATTTTGTGAAAGAATTCAGCTTGCATCATTTATAGACAGTCAGTAACTTTTCTAAACTCGAAACCTAAGGATAAACAATATGGAAATTATAGACTTAAGAAGCGACACTCTGACAAAGCCCACACCGGAAATGCGCGAAGCGATGGCATCAGCCGAGGTAGGTGATGATGTATTTGGCGAAGATCCCACTGTCAATGCACTGCAGGAAAAAATCAAAGACTTAACCGGGAAGGATGCTGCTCTTTTTGTGGCCAGCGGAACGCAGGCAAACCAGATATCGATCAATGCCCATACTCAGCCCGGCAATGAAGTAATTTGTGAATATCGTTCTCATATTTTTAATTATGAAGCCGGCGCACCAGCCATGTTATCCGGTGTGCAGCTTCATCCAATTTATGGGGAATATGGCGTCATAAAAGAAGATGAAATTATTGAAGCAATTCGTAAAACCGATCACCATTTTCCGCAAACAAAGTTAATCGCACTGGAAAATACACATAATCGTTGGGGCGGCACTATTTATCCCATAGAGAATATAGAAAAAATTTCTGTAATTGCGGCGGAATATGATATTCGAATGCATTTAGATGGCGCGCGTTTATGGAATGCCTCTGTTGAAAGCGCTATTCCCATAAAAACCTATGCCCGCTATTTTGATTCGGTTACACTTTGCTTTTCGAAGGGATTGGGAGCTCCGGTTGGCTCGGTCATCGCCGGCAGTGAGAGCTTCATCGACCGGGCACACTATTATCGTAAGGCATACGGCGGTGGTATGAGGCAGGCTGGCATTTTGGCTGCCGCAGCCATATACGCTATGGAAAATAATGTAGAACGTCTTAGGGAAGATCACAGGCGCGCCAGAATTTTGGCTGAAGCCGTTAATGAAATGTCAGGATTTGTCGTTAATCTTCGAACCACTCAGACTAATATTGTTGTAATTGATACCAGTTTAAGCGGTAAAACCGCTCCCGAACTTACCGATGAAATGCAGAAGGAAGGTATTAAAATGATTGCATTTTCGCCAACCCGCATTCGCGCGGTGACACATCAACATATTACCGATAATGATATAGATAAAACCATAGAAATTTTAAAAAGTATTGCATCACGACGTTCTCATAATTAATACTGAATTAAAATTAATAACATGCTTTTGGAGTTTAAAATTTGCACATAATTATTATCGGCGCAGGTGACGTTGGTTATAATCTGGCCAAATTGCTGAGTTATGAGCGGCATGATATTTTTATCATCGAAAACGACCCCGAAAAATTTGCCCATGCCGCCGATGGATTGGATGCCCAGGTATATTTGGCCAGTGGCACCAGTTTTAAAGTTTTAGAGAAAGCCGGCATTAAAGATGCGGATATGCTTGTGAGTGTAACTAATTCTGACGAAGTAAACTTATTAGCTGCGATAATGGCTAAACAATACGGCGTAAATAAAACTGTAGCCCGTGTAAAAAATATCGAATTTATAGATGAAAAATCACCGATTAATGCAGAAAAATTTGATATTGATCTGATTATACATCCGGAATCCGAAACGGCCGAAGGCACCGTAGCGCTTCTGAAACAAAGCGCAGCAACCGATATACTGGAATTTGCTGATGGTAAAATTATTCTGATGGGTATTCAGTTGGACATTGAACTGCCCATATTAAGAAAACCGTTGCACGAACTGGCGGAAACCTTTCATGATTTTCCATTCCGCACCGTAGCCATTCAAAGAAAAGAATTGACAAAGATCCCCGGCGGTAACGATATGTTTATGCGAAATGACCGGATTTTTATCGTATTGCCGCGCGAACATGCTAAAGATGTCATTAAGCTTACCGGAAAAGAAGATGTAAAAATAGAAAATGTGATGATCCTCGGCGGCGGGCAGACCGGGTTTTTAATTGCCCGGCAGTTGGAAAAAGACTACAACGTAAAGATTATCGAATCTAACGCGGATAAATCCATTCGTCTGGCTGAACAGTTAAAAAAATCACTGGTTATCAAAGGCGATGGCCGCGATATAAACCTTCTTGCTCTGGAAGGTATTATCGACATGGATGCATTTATCGCTGTAACCGGCGATGATGAAACCAATATCGTATCCTGTTTGATGGCAAAGCATCTTCAGGTGCCAAAAATTATTTCATTAATCAATAAAGCGGATTACACGCCCATTATTCCAACCATTGGTATCGATGCATACATATCCAAACAACTATTAACCGTAAACAGCATCGTAAAGTTTATCCGGCGGGGATCGGTCGTCAGTGTAGCATCAATACCGGGAATTTCAGCGGAAGCTATCGAACTTATTGCCAATGTCGGGTCAAAAATCACCAAGAAACCGTTGAGTGAGCAGAAGCTGCCTAAAGACGCTATTTTAGGCGCCGTCATGCGCGGGGATGATGTTTTTGTGCCTATAGGGGCTACAAAAATTAAAGCCGGTGATAAAGTAGTGCTCTTTGCTATGCCCTCCGCTATTAGTGAAGTTGAAAAACTTTTTACATAAAGGTATATGATAAATCATAAAGCTGTCCTTAATATTCTATTTGCTCTGCTGATCTTTTTAGCCGGATCATTAATTATTCCGGCGCTCATTGCTCTTTTTTATGATGAAGGAGACTTCCCTGCCTTTTTTATGACCATTATCGGAACGTTCATAATAGGGCTATCCGGTTATTTGATAACGCGTCATAATACAGAATTACACTTGAAAGAGGGTTTTTTAATCGTAAGTAGCGGCTGGTTATTATTTGCCCTAATTGGAGCCTTGCCATTTAAACTCAGTGGTTTCATCCCTTCGTATACAGATGCTTTTTTTGAGACTATGTCCGGATTCACAACCACCGGCGCCTCTATCCTAAATAATATTGAAGCGCTTCCCCATGGTTTATTATTCTGGCGGTCATTTACCCACTGGCTGGGCGGTATGGGCATAATTTTGTTATCACTGGCTATTTTGCCGTTACTTGGCATTGGCGGGATGCAATTATTCAAGGCAGAAGTGCCCGGACCAACGCCGGATAAATTAACCCCCAGAATTAAACATACTGCAGAACTGCTCTGGGGCGTTTATGTATTTATCAGCCTGATTGAGGCTGTTTTACTAAAGATTGCCGGCATGGACTGGTTCGATGCATTTTGCCATACATTCGGAACGATGGCCACTGGTGGATTCTCTACAAAAAATGCCAGCATTGGCCATTATAACAGCGCATTGATTGATTATATCATCGTCATATTTATGATTATCGCCGGGATAAACTTCACGCTCCATTATCGGGCATTAAGGGGGAAACCGTTATTGTATTTTAAAGATCGTGAAACCATTTTTTTTCTGATTGTAATTATTCTTGCTATTATTGTTATCACGATTGATATTTTCCCGAGCAGCTATGACAACTTTTTTGAAGGCATACAAAAATCCATATTTCAGGTTGTTTCGATAATTACCACAACCGGTTACGGAACCGCAGATTATGAACATTGGCGATTCTCATCTCATGTTATATTATTTATATTAATGTTCATGGGCGGCTGCGCGGGATCCACGGGCGGCGGTATGAAGATAATTCGGTCATTGATTCTTTTAAAGTTTGGTTTAAATGAAATAAAACGACTAATTCATCCACAAGCCGTTTTGCCGGTGCGCGTGGGTGGTATAGCTATATCAAGAGAGATTGTTACCAATGTTGCAGGATTTTTTCTGCTTTATATCGCACTTTTTGTTATCGGTATAATTGTAATGAGCGGCCTCGGTTTGGATTTTGAAACCTCTTTCGGCAGTGTGGCCGCTACAATTAATAATATCGGTCCTGGTCTTGGTGATGTTGGACCAACCGATAACTATTCTCAAATTCCTGTTTTTGGCAAGTGGTTTTTATCTTTTTTAATGCTGGCCGGCCGGCTGGAAATATTTACCGTGCTGATATTATTTACACCGTCTTTCTGGAGAAAATAGAATCACCCCGCCACGGAAAGATTGATGTAATGAAGCTCCCTCCGTTAAAGTTTCATGACGGGGTGAATCCTTTGCATTGCTCTATAATATTTGTTATCAAAAATATAGTCTGAGAGGTATGTATTTCCTATATGGATTGAGTGAGCTGCCTGTTGTCCTGTGTAAACGGTAAATATTCTGGATAACACGCAGAACAAGTCGATGAATCCATACTATTTAAGTTATTTACAATCAAAGATAATTTAATACGATATGTTATGAACTAGCGCCAGATCTCATTGGCATTTCATCTTTAATATTAAAAATGATTCCGGAAGCATTTATTATATGCGCAAAAAAATCACTCCACCCGATGAGGTTTTATGCATTTTGTTTCCCCAATAAACCGGATGGAGTGATTATTTTTTAAAAATACGATGAATTTAATTTACGATCTTCTTAACCGGCTCTCCGCGAATTCGCTGGTTAACTCTTCCACCATTCGTTCAACTTCCATTCTGACATCGTCTTCCGGAACAGCTGTAAACCAGTTCTTGTCTTCTATTGTTTTTATCATATTTTCCACTTCCAACTGAACATAACTGAGATTGTCCGAGGTTTTTCGCATACGTATAAAGAGACGCATTTTACCTTCGGTAATACCTTTTTCCAATTCATCCTGCATAGGATATCGCTGTTTCCAATCCGTCTCGATCGTAAAATATCCACCGGTATCGTATTGATCGAGTATCTGAAACTGATATTTTCTCAGTGTTCTGGGGATCGTCTGATTGACATCGTATTCAGTGGCTTTTCCCAGATTATACAACTTACCGGATTCGTATTTTTGGAGACCTTTGGATAGTGAACAATGGCTCAAAAGGATCATGAAGGCAAATAAGATGAATATCGTGCATTTATTAATTATAGTATTATACATAGTTTTAATCCATAAATTAAATTCTAATCATTACGCCAAATTTATTCGTTTCTATTCTCACTATTACCATTAACGGTTGTACTATCTATTGCTGTGAATAACTGGAAAAACGTATCAATGATGGTTTACTATTTCTTTTTGCCGCCCATTCACCGTTTCCGCCAAAGGTATAGATATCTTGCAATAACACTTCTAATTCGCCTGCCGGAACAGGAAATTGTAAGGGTGAACCCGTTCCCAGCTCCCCCCAGCCACGACGCTCGAGGTACATCAGTCCACCGGCCGACAGAAAGATTTCTATGCGTTTTTCATATTTTATCATGTCAAACAAATTGGGAGTACTGCTTGTAACAGGCTCCAACCCGCCGCGGTTAACCCGGGTTTCATTGATAATATCCGCAACCAAATTAAGATCACCATTCAGACGATATAAACCTTCGGCTTTTAATAAGCGCAACTCTGACGCATTAAACCATGAAACATTTGACGTGGCACCGCTGGCAAAATGATCAAAATAACGAATAGAGCCATAATAGGATGCGCGGTGTCCTTCAAATGGAAATGTATCAAAAAACTGGAAATCCGTTCCGGGAGCTGTCGTGGAATCGGGTCCGGCAATCCGTCTATCAGCGGTGTGGATGATAAACGGTTCACGATCATCCGGTGAGCTGGCAGCCCAGGCAGCAAAGGCGCCTGAAGTATCGGCATGACCAATTACAAAGTAATCCGCTTTTAACCAGTCTTCTCTCGATCCGAAGTATTTAATACCATCATACCAGTAATTACCATCCATCTGTACAATCCAGTCTTCGGTTATCCCGGCATCGGCATGTTGAATAATCGCATTCCAGTCAGCGGCGTCCCTTTCAGCCGAATTGCGGCTAATACCAGCCATATATCTGGCCATGAATGAATGTGCAAATTTTTCTAACATAACATTATCCACTGCGGCGCCGGGAATCCATTCAACCGGCAAAACAAAAGTATTTGCTTCACAAATGTCTATACATTTTTCAAAATAGCTTAACGCGGCAATTATAACTTCATTATAGGTTGCAAATTCCGGTGTCGCTGTCAGATCAGTCGTTTCATCCACTATAAAGGCTTTATCAAATAATAAAGCAATTTCGCCATGAGCCACACCCTGCAAAAACCTGCAGAAAGCTTCCATTCTGATATTATTTTCACCATCGTTGCCAAATTCCATCCCTAAATTTAAGGCTTCCAGGCCGTCTCTTGCCGTACTGATAACTTCATATAACATAAACCATGGGCGGGCTGTCATATTATAATAATCACTTGTGGTCGAATTATCATATTCATCTCTTGGTTCTGTGGACCATCTTCCAATTGCCCAGTTGCCCCATTGCGAGGTTAATTCATCCGCCAGCGTACTAAATCCTAAACCCATATCCATGCTTTGTTTGGCCTGCCAAATATTAAGGACTGTGCCGCCTACAAGCGATTCGACATCTTCACTGCGTGAAAGCGCTATATCTTTATCCGGATGATTTGTATTATCAACCGAAAGATCTGCACAGGAGAAAACAATCGATACTAAAAATATATATATTAAATAGATAATTACTTTCTTAATTTTCATAATACCCTCCTTCAGGTATTTCATATTTAAGGTTATTAGCAGTTGGTTCACTTAGAATTCTAATTCAACTGAGAAACTGTACGTACGATAATGTGGATAGGTGACATCATCATCAATTCTGCCCACCACGCTGGAGCCGCTGCTGTTACCGGATATACCTACTTCGGGATCATACCCATCATAATCAGTAAATGTGATTAAATTACGACCAACCAGTCTTAAGGATATACGATTGAATAAGTTTCCAAAAACGGACTGTAATTGTCTGCGATCAAATGTATAAGCCAGGGAAAGTTCGCGCAGTTTGTAAAAAGTGCCATCTTCGGCGAAAACCTCATCAGCAAGTAAACCGCCAGTGAAATTATCATAATAGCCTACCGGTTTTTTCTCGCCATCCGGCTTTCCAGCCTGATCCATATCCGCATGGGTTTCTTTTGTGTACATCCATTGCTTATTCAAATTATACACAATGCCGCCTATTTGGGCATTCCATAACATATATAGTGACACATTTTTCCATTTATACGTTGTGTTAAATCCAAGATTGAAATCAGGTGTTGTTCGGCCGAGACGATGGAAATTATTACCGGATGCATCCTCTATCCCTATAGGCTCTCCCCAGGAAACATCATTGGTACCGTCACCATCAAGATCATAGTCGGTATTCCACAATGAATTGGAAATACCGTCCCGCCAGCTGTTACCTTCACCTACATAAACAACATAGCCTTCATCGTTTTTTTGAAACATATCAGCGTAGGGCGCTAAATCTTCAGGAAGATCGTCTTTATCTTTAACCCACTTTCTTCCAAAGATAGTGCCTATTTCTTCACCTTCCTTAACATAAAATTGCGCGCCATCCTGACCAAAACCATATTGATACGCCGGAATTTTGAGATCTGTTATTTTGGATCTTGACCTATCAAATGTAAATCCAAAAGATAAACTTTGATTATCCGTACGCAGAGCCAAACCTTCCATCGTCAGTTCAATTGAGTTGGATTCAATGGTTCCGGCATTCTCCCAGCGTGAACTAAATCCGGCATAGCCCGGCTGCGGAACAAGCAGTATTTGATCTTCAACTACAGTGTTAGAATAATTCATATCCAAAGAAAAGCGATTAAAAAATACTGTACTTAAACCAACTTCATTTTCTGTTGCATATTCGGGTTTTAGGTCTTTGTTGCCGATTTGGTCTTTGCTGACAACACCGGCAAGCACATTAAAGGTTTCATACTGGGCAGAATAAATCGGCCGGCTCCCTGCGGTTCCTAAAGAGTAATGGAGTTTAAATTCATCGATGTAATCTTTCATCAACCAAAATGGTTCCTCCGAAAGCCGCCAGGCCGCGCTTACACGATAATAATTATGATATCTTTCATCTTTACCGAATAAAGAACTTCCATCCCTGCGCACCAGAAAATCGGTGATGTATCGATCTTTATAATCTAAGCTCGTAATAAGATAAATGCCTTCTGCGATGCTGCGGGTTTCCAAAGACTGATTCTGAATTTCCCCTTCGACATTCTGCCAGCTTGTAATGTTGGCTACAGTAAGTTCTTCACCCTGTGTCTGCATAAATTTAAAATCATATTCCTCATATAAATAACGCAGTTTCAATTTGGTATTTAAATCGCCAATACTTTTCCGAACACCGGAAGTAATGCTTGCATTAACAGCCTGATTTGTTCCGTTTTCCTGTGTCATCTGACCGCGATCGATGCCAATATAATATGAAGATTGAAATCCCTTCTTATAGTATTCAAAATTGTCCAGTTCCAGTCGATCCAAACTGAAATTAGCTTCAACATCAAGCCAACTGGTTGGAAAATACCTTACATCCATACTGCCAAGAATTCGTTGCCGCTGAAAATCCAGGACGGCATTATCAAGATAATACAGCGGATTATCAGTCCGGTTGGCCTCATCCGGCTGGACGAGATAATCGCCATTTTCATCTTTCTCTTTCAGATCGATATCCGCCTCGGTTTTGGATAATTCTTCCAGCGGATTCCGCATTGTACCAGAATCATCAATATCATCATTTTTTGATTTGCTGTACTGCGCAGACAAAGCAATCTGTAACTCCGTTCTGATATTATGATCCAAGTTAAACTTAAAGGTATTTCTGCTGTAACCATCCGCCAGACGTACAATTCCTAAATCTTTAAAATTGGTATAAGAAGCTAAAAAATTGGTATTCTGCATATTTCGTGAAACAGTGATGGTATTGGTATTAAATTCACCATCCCTGTAAACTTGATCCGTGTGATCAATTATCTGAGAATACGGATTGACTTTAAATGCATTATCATCTGCGCCGCCATCGATCAATCGGGCAATGCGATCTACTTTATTTCCCGCGGCGTCTATCCAATCCCCTTTTTGAACCTGAACACCATTGCCATCCACATACGAATCCGTTGCCGCCATATACTTATGATATTCGGAATAATTTAAATCGTTACCCAATACATTTAAACCATATTCAGAGCGCACTTTTATTCTTGTTTGATCGGTGGCTAAATTATTTCCGCGTTTGGTTTTAATCTGGACAACTCCATTGGCTGCTCTGGACCCATAAACAGATGATGCTGCGGCGCCTTTAATCACTTCGATGCTTTCAATATCAAGCGCATCCATATCTTCCGGTGTCCCGGATAAAATTATTCCATCAATAATATATAATGGATCCTGTGAACGTCCATAGATATTTAAGGGGTCGCGGTTATTATCATTAGGATCGCCATTTGAGGCGTCAATACTGGTAATGCCGCGCAGTAAAACAGACGCCCCCTGACCGGGTTTGCCCGATCCTTTTACAACCTGCGCGCCGGCAACCTTTCCCTGAATGGCTGTTTCCGGTGAGCTGGCAGGCACTTGTAGCAATAAGTCTTCATTTACAACACTTAGTGCAAATGGGATTTTTTCTTTGATTGTCTTGTCCGCCAATCCGGTTACTACAATGGTCTCTGTATTTAGCACATCTTCCTGCAGTACAAATTCAATTGTATTCTCACCCTGGCTTAAGGTTAACTGTTTAGAATTTGGTTTATACCCCAAATAATTAGCTACCAGCTTAACTTCTTTATTACTGTAATATTTGGCAGGGATACTCAATTCAAAGTAGCCGTCACTGTCCGTCGAAGTTCCTAATAAAGAATTATCCAACTGTACATTACCGCCTGGCAGTCCATTGCCATCCATATCCATGATGCGTCCCTTCACAATGGCGTCATCACGTGCGGCAAAAACACTTGAAATGATTAGAAGCTGAACCAAACAAATTTTTAAAAATCGTTTGGTCAATAATTGAATAAGGTAAAATGATTTGTGCATAAATCCTCCTTTTAATTATGGGTTGGAATCTGAAATAATTTTTATCTTTCCTTTATCATTTTAATCAGCATGGTTCGGGACCATGTATTAAAGTTTCGCTTAAGCCGGGATCAATTGTCCGATTAACCTTTAAATATAATCTTTGTTGAATAAATAGATATTCGTTTTGAATGAACTGTAGCGGTTTCTGTGTAAATGGTAGATTCAAATAAATAAAAGGTGTCAACCGGGTGCCTTATACAGAGAAATGCGTAAAACGGTGAAACTGTATATGCCAAAACTTAAAAATGATAAATACCTGTGCAGGGCCAACCTTGAGTTTTATTTAAGAAAAGTATACTTCATAACAAAAAAAAGGCTGACCTGTGTGATGAGCAAGCCAGCCGTGAGGTAACATAAGCGAGAGGGATGTTCAATTTCTCTCAATGTTATTTGGGTTGTGATGTTCGGATTAAATATATTGCGGCTATATTTTTAAGAAAAGCAATAATGATTAAAGCGCGGATTTAACTGTATAAATGGTTTATTTATTGTTTAAATGGATACAAATTCTAAAAGGGTTTGGAAAAACGGGCTAACAGCACTTTTCGTTTATCACGGGATACGGGAATTTTAGATTCATTAACCATTATGACGCACCCGCCGTCACCATCAATATCCGATGAATGGTTAATACGGCGGTATTCCTTGATATGATTGAGGTTAATTAAATATGTTCTGTGTAACCGGCAAAAATTAAATTCCGTCAATAATTCTTCCAATTCTTTTAAAGTACGTGTTACTATATCCTGCTCTTTATGATCCTTAAAATAGATTAAGCTATAATTACCTTCTGCCTTACAATATAAAATTGAATCGATAGCGACGAATTTAATACCATTTTGTGTTGGCAAACCAAGTTTCATTTTATGCGGATGTGTGTTGACATTTTCCAGAAAGATTTTAAGGCTTTCATTCATAGTTTCCTGATTAATTTTTCCGTTTAATTTTGCTTCAACTTTCTTCAATGCATTCTGTAATTCCGCTACATCAATCGGTTTTAAAAGATAATCCAGCGCGCTGAAGCGAATCGCTTTAATGGCATACTGATCATATGCCGTAGTAAAAATCACTTCAACTTCCATATCTTTTATATGATCTAATAATTCAAAACCGCTCTCATCCGGCATGATGATATCTAAAAATATTAAATCCGGTTTATG
This sequence comes from Calditrichaceae bacterium, assembly GCA_016928315.1. Taxonomy (GTDB): domain Bacteria; phylum Calditrichota; class Calditrichia; order Calditrichales; family Calditrichaceae; genus JAFGKZ01. The sequence goes on along the minus strand of JAFGKZ010000179.1, from coordinate 4,357 downwards.
TTTTTTAATTGCAGCCAAGCCGGTTTTAACAGAATCGGCCATGTCCAGCACCTTAACATTGGGACAATAATTGTTTAATAAATTAAATAGTAATTCACGGCCTTTTTCTTCATCCTCAATAATTACAGCTTTGATCATTCTTTATTTTCCTCTACATAAAAATTACTTTAAGATAATAAAATTCATCAAAACGATTAAACGGGAATCTGCAAGGTAACCTGCGTTCCATTTGCATTTTTATCCGTTTCATTCAGATCCTTAATGGAAACATTTATATTGTCTTTATGCGCAGCATTTATAATTTCCAGCCTTTCTGCAGTCAGTTTCATCCCGGATGATGTATGAGCAGTATCTTTGTTTTTCTTTATTGACAGAGATTTTTTTATACCAACACCATCATCAACGATGTTACATACGAGCATATCATCTATTTGTTTAACAGAAATTTCAAGTTTGCCGCCGTTCTTAGTTGATGAAAATCCGTGTTGAATTGCGTTTTCAATATAGGGTTGAAATACCATGCTTGGAACTTCAATCGCATGTAAATCAATTTCCGGATCGATAGCAATATGATAGCTAAATTTATTGCCATAGCGTAATGATTGCAGTTCTAAATAAAGTTTAAGCGATTCAAACTCTTCTTCCAGTGGAATTCTGAGTTTTTCCGAGTTTTCCAGCGTACGCCGCAGCAATCTGGAAAATTTAGTTAAATAAAAATAAGCTGAATCGTTATCTTTTTTACTGATAAAATATTGAATCGCATTTATCGTATTAAAAATGAAATGCGGATTCATTTGTGCCTGTAACGCCTGGAGTTTAAGTTCGGATATTTTTTTATTAATAGCTGTTTTTTGTTTTTCACGTTTTATGATAACATAAACAGTAAATACCAATGATAAGGTTATAACTGAAATGATGATGGCATTAAACCACCAGGTCATCCAAAATGGCGGTTTAATAACAATCGTTATCTCATCGCCTTCCATATTCCAAACACCATCATTGTTAGTACCTCGTACTTTAAATATATATTTGCCGGGATCAATATTGGTATATCTGGCAAAATTTTCATCTTCAGAATGAATCCAGCGATCGTCAGCGCCTTCAAGTTTGTAGGCGTATCTATTTTTTTCGGGATGTGAAAAATCGAGCGAGACAAATTCGATTGTAAAATAATTATCATCATAAGATAATTCGATCTGAGATAAATCCGTGAGATCTATATCAGAATTCATAGGCTGATCAATTTTTTTTAAACCAGTTATATAAACCGGCGGAACATAAGTATTAGATATAATATTTTCAGGATGGAATATATTAAGTCCATTAATGCCGGCAAATCCTAATTCGCCATTATTAAATTTACAAAAGGCTCCTATATTAAACATATTGCTTTGTAAGCCGTCGGCTACATCATAATTGCTGAATATCTTCATTTTCGGATCAAAACGCGATAGTCCCCGATTTGTGCTTAACCATAAAAAGCCATTATCATCTTCCAGAATACCACAGATAACGCGATTGGGCAAACCATTTTCTTCAGTATATCGTTTATATCGGCCAGTCTTTGTGTCAAAGCGGTATAATCCACTTGCGGTACCTACCCACATACTGGAATCGCGTCCATTTTTAGCCGCCTGAATAGCGTAAACATAATTATTGCTAAGAAAATTATTACTACTCGTTTCCTGTAGATAGTGATCAAATTGATTAAAGTATACATCAAATTTGTCAAGTCCGGAGGCTGTGCCAATCCAAAGTACATTGTGATCATCTTCATAAATACAATAAATATCGTTACTGCTTATACTTGTCGTATCATTTACCTGATACTGAAACCGTGTAAAAGTTTTATGATCGGGGTTGAGTTTATTTAGCCCCCCGCCTTCCGTACCAATCCACATCATATTTCTGCTATCCTGATAGATTGTAACGATAGAATTACTGCTAATGCTATTGGGATTTCGGCTGTCATAATAATAACGATGTAATTTCTTTTTTCTAATATCAAATTTATTTAAACCGCCGCCATAAGTGCCAATCCAGATATTGCCATATTGATCTTTGTAAATTGTACGTATAAAATTATTACTAACACTATTTGGATCGTTTAAATTGTAATGATAATTTGTAAATGTTTTCCTTTTCCGATCATACAAGACTAATCCATCACCCCAGGTCCCAATGAGCAACAAGTTTGAATTAATTTCAAGAATGGAATGAAAATTATTTTCAGCCAGTTTAGATGCACTGGATATATTTTTCTGGATATGATCGAATCGCTTTGCCTTAAAGTCTAATTTATCAATACCGCCCCAGTATGTTCCACACCAAAGTATATCAGATAAATCTTTGTAAATTGCATAAACAAAATTACTGCTAATACTGTTCGTATTTAAAGGATCATGACTGAAGGAAGTGAATTTTCCGGATTTTTCATCATAGCGGCTTATGCCGCCTGATGTACCTATCCAGAGAATTCCGTCATTATCTTCAAATAGTGTATTGACATTGTTATTGATAAGCGAATTCTCATTTTTCGAATCGTGCAAATAGTGTTCAAATATTTCGTTATCCAGATCAAATTTGTTTAATCCATTACCGTTGGTTCCAATCCATAGCTGATTATTATTTATACTTTTTACAATAGATGTAATATAATTAGAAGAAACTGAATTTTGTTTAGTGCCAAGGTCATGCTTTAACAGATTGTTGATTTGCGTAGTATTTGACCGGTCAAGTTTAAATAAAAAGATTCCCCAGTCATCCGCATATTTTGGCAGCGTATTATTCCAGTCATTATAAGCATGGCTATCATCCGATTTGTAACCAATTCTGTATCGACCTTGATCTAAAACTATGGTTTCTATTTGAATTCTATTTTTTTCAGCTCCCCCGCCATATTTAGTCTTGTGAAAATCCATCCGCCAAATTACAGTATTATTGGAAATTTTTTCGATGTAACCATAATCGAACATTGTCATCATCGGCTCACCATATAATTCACTTTTTCCTTCTCCCTGACAATAAATTAGAACAATGGTCTTTTTTGTTAAATAAAATTCTTTGATCTTATTCGCATAATGACCCGGTTGAATAATAGCCGATATAATTTTATTCTCATATTTTAAGCGCGTGATTAATTCAAATATCTTCGAATCATATACTTTTGTATATAAAGGATTTTGATGAAAATAACGGTTAAATATACCTGTTTCGGGATTATATATATTTAATCCATTTTTTGTACCGATCCAAAGATGGCCATTGCTGTAGGATAATGAGTTAATAAAATCATTACTAATGCTTTTAATATCCCATAGATTATTCATAAACCTGTTGAACGAGATCGTCTTGTTTTTCAGTGAATCATACTCCATTTTTACAAAGCGCCGATCCAGTTTATTCAATCCAAAATCGGTACCTATCCAAAGATTACCAAGACTATCTTCGCATAATGCATTTACAAAATTATTGCTTAAGGATGCTGAATCATCAGGATTAAAATAAAACCGTATAAATGTTTTTGTTCGTTGATTAAATCTGTTTAATCCTCCGCCACGCGTACCAATCCATAAATAGTTATTACGATCCTCGATCATACAAAGAATATCATCATGAGAAAGCGAAAGAGAATCACCGGGATGATTTTGATAAGTGCTATAATTAATACCGTCAAATTTAATTAAACCAAACATGGTTCCAAACCACATAAATCCCTTGCTATCCTGCATAATGCAGCGGGTTAAATTATGCGAAATTCCCTTTTCCAATGAGAGGTGCTCAAATGTAGGTTGATTATTTTCGGCATTGACTACCGTACACATGCCGGTAATTATAATAAGCGATATAATAAGATTATTTAGCACTAAACCGGATTTTTTTACAAACATTTTAAACTCATAGGTCAGCGATGTATTGTGATCTTAAAAACGAAATAATTATAAGAAAGATTCAGACAAAAAAAAAGCCCGTCGCTTGGGGCGGGCTATAAAGATTTTTAACCAGATATTATTTATCTAATTTTAATTCGAGTAATACATAAGAGTACCAGAGATCACCTGATTTGACTTGTTTTTTACTCTTAGTCATTACGTCCTGCATTTTAATCGAAAGATTGTCATTATCAGGATCTGAATCAGCGCCGATTGCATTTTCACCTTCGGTAAATTCTAATTCCAGCTCTTTTAATTTTTCTGCAATACGGACCTGGGCGTTAAATAAAGCTTTATCTGAAGCAATATTAGCCCGGCGGGATTTTGCCGTACCTATGACATAAATATAACCGTCTTTAACGGGTACTGATTTGGCCCAGGAAGGAGCATGCTGTAAAATTTCTGTACTCAACACGCTGTCT
>JAFGKZ010000178.1 GCA_016928315.1 Calditrichaceae bacterium | reverse complement strand
GATCCTAAATTTGTATTGCTTGAAGGACAGGTCACCTTTACCGAGCCCATTGATTTTTCAAGAGTCGAAAAAGCGTCCAGTTTATATCTTGGCAATAAACGTCTGGCCATCAAATGGACAGAAGCTGAAGGCAAAAAACGTTACAATTTTATTACGGATGCGTTTGCGCGCAGCAAAGAAAAACAGACGCTTAAGTTTAAATTAAAAAAAGAATTACTGGAAATTTCATATAACATGGAAAAAACCATTGATGTACCGGCGTTAACGGATTTAACGGTTACCGATATCATCCGGGATGAAGAAGGCGCCCAGCCGGATTTAAAGATCGAATTTTCGGATGAGTTAAAAAGCGATCAGGATATTCGTGGTTTTATTTCCATTGAACCGGAACTGGATGTAAAACTGAGTAAAATGGGAAAAACTGTGCTGGTGAGCGCGGCCTTTGATTTTGGCGAAACATATACATTAACCATCAAACCGGGTATTCGCAGCCGCTGGGCGACTACTCTTACAAAGGAATTCAGCGAAGAAATTCAATTTGACGACATGCTGCCGGAAATGAAGTTTACTAATGCCGGGGTGTTTCTTCCATCTAATAATCAAAAGAAAATTGCGTTCTTAACCGTCAATGTTCGTGAAGTTAGATTACGAGTTCAAAAAGTATTTGAATCCAATCTGGGTCAATTTCTGCAAATGGAAAGGCTGGATGGCACAGCAGATCGGCGGGATGAATTCAATTATCAGGTTAACCGGGTAGGGGTTGAAGTAGTAAATCAACACCTGAATATCGGCGAGAAAAAGAACAAATGGCTGCAGCACGAAATCGATTTGCAGCAATTAATTCCTGCCGGTGAAAAAGGTTTATTTCTGGTTGAGCTTAGTTTTGAGCGAAAAGATATGATTTACAATACCTCAGAAGAAAATATGCGTTATCGCCGTGGCAGAAATTACGATTATTATAACGATCCCTCTTCCAGCGGTTATATCTGGCGCCATGGACGTATCTATAAACCCATTATCATGAGTGATATTGGTCTGGTGTACAAGAAAGGTTCAAATGAGCATCATGTATTTGCAACCAATTTGCTGAGCGCACAGCCATTATCCGGCGTTCGCGTTCGGTTAATTACTTACCAGCATCAGCTTATCGCCGAAAGTTTTACCGATGGCGAAGGTCTCGCCATATTTAAGAACATTAAAGACAATGTATTTTATGTTGAAGCGGAAAAGGACGGACAGCGCAGTGTAATTACGCCTAATGAGATGAGCTGGAATCTTTCCACCTTTGATACGGGAGGCGATGCGGAAGCTGAAACCGGCGTTCGGGCTTTTATGTATGCGGATCGCGGGGTGCATCGTCCCGGCGATATAATTTATCTTTCCGCCATTGTACGGAATGAAAATAATTCCTTTCCTAAAGATCATCCGGTGTCGCTTGAAGTAAAAAATCCAAAGAATCAAACCGTATTCCAGCAGACTAATCGCAAGGGCACGGATGGATTTTATACCTTTCAGATTGCGACTGATGTGAATGATTTAACTGGTAATTACAGTGCAGTATTAGCGGCCGGCAGTAAAAAATTCTATCATACGCTTCGTGTGGAAACCGTGGTTCCCGAACGGCTCAAACTGAATCTGACAACACAAAAGGATAATTTATCCTATACCGATAAAACACTCGAAGTTAAATTAAACTCTATCTATCTGTTTGGTAATCCCGCAGCAAATCTCGATGCGGAAATAACGGTATCGCTGAGTTCGATGAATAAATCATTTAAAAAATATTCGGATTATATTTTTTATGACCGCACCTTACGTTTTGATCGTATCACATCATCCATTTTTAAAGGACAGTTAGACGCACAGGGAAATGCCGTAAAAAGTTGGACACTACCGGATTTTTCGAATGTACCGGGCGCTGTCCGGGCAGAAATAAAAGGCGAGGTTTGGGAAAAAGGCGGACGAAGTTCAAAAAACAAGATTTACCTGAATATCGATCCTTATCAAAATTATGTCGGCATTAAACGACCCGAGGTTAAATGGGGATATCTGCAGACCGGTCAGGAATATGAGGTTCCGGTTATACTGTTATCGCCGGAAGGCAGGGAAGTGGCCGGCCGGAGCTTACAGTATAAAATTTACCGAAGCCGTTATTACTGGTGGTGGGAATATGACTCCCGTGATGAGTACCGGCTAAGGTATAAAAGAGATAAGAGTACAAAGATTGTGGATGAAGGCAGTATTGTATCCGGAACGTCGCCGGTTCTGTTTAAATTTAAACCGGAAGAACGCGGCGAATATTTAGTAGAAGTATTGGAAAACGGCAAGGGCGGGCATACCGCTGCTTTCTTTATTCATGCCTATGCCTGGGGCCAATCACCGGTTATGGGAAAAGACGCGGGTATACTGGCAATTAAAACCGATAAAGAAAAATATCATCCCGGTGAAAAAGCAGTTGTAAGTTTCCCGACGCCTCAGAATTCTAAGATTTTATTTACCGTTGAAAAGGGTAATGAGGTACTTGAAACACGCTGGTATGAATCGGGAAATGAAGAATACGAAAAGAGCATCGAACTTCCAGTAACCAAAGAGATGCTGCCCAATGTGTATGCCTCTGTTGCCGTACTGCAGGCGCATGATCAAACAGCTAATGACCGTCCCATCCGCATGTACGGTGTTGTGCCAATCAATGTGGAAGAAGCATCTACGCATCAGGAACTGCTGATTAATATGCCGGATGAACTGAATCCGGAGAAAGAATTCGAAATTGAAGTTCAAACCTCAGATAAACGCGAAACCCAGTTTACCATTGCGGTTGTGGATGAAGGATTGCTCAGTTTAACACAATTTAAAACACCCGATCCGTGGAAAGCCTTTTTCAAAAAACAGAGATTGGGCGTATTTACTTATGATTTGTTTGCCCATGTTATTGGCGTGAATAAGGGTGATATCTTTAAAACCTTTTCAATCGGTGGCGGTATGGCAGAGGCAGAGGATTACCGGGAAGATCAACTGGATCAGCAAAAGGCCAAACGATTTAAAGCCGTAGTCATGTTTGAAGGTCCAATAATGACAGACGGCAGCGGTAAAGCCAAAGTTAAATTTAAGATGCCTAACTATATCGGAGCGGTTCGCGTGATGGTGGTCTGTGCCAACAAGAATCAATATGGTCATGCCGAAAAAACAGTTCCGGTGAAAACGGACCTTATGGTTCTGCCCACCCTGCCGAGAGTGATCGGCCCTAATGATAAAATCCAATTGCCGGTTACTGTATTTGCCTTAAAGGATGGCATCGGCGATGTGCAGGTTCGTTTGCAACTGGAAGGCCCGTTGAGCAATGTTGGTGAAGCCGGCCGACAGATTAATTTTACAGAAAGCGGCGAACGGGATGTTCAGTTTGATGTGGCTGCCAAAGCCGCCGTAGGTGTAGCCAAAGTTAAAATTGAAGCGGTATCGTCTAAAATGACCGCCAGATACGAAACGGAAATTTCGGTACGATCGTCTTCGCCGCGGATATCCGAAACGCTCACGGAAACGGTAGAAAAAAGTCAACAGATTAAACTTACCGTGCCCAATAAAGGCCTGGAAGGATCTAATCGCGCTGTTATCAGCATTCAGCGCAGGCCAAATTTAAAGCTGACCCGCCGCCTATACTGGCTGATCCGTTATCCGTATGGTTGTATCGAACAGACGGTCTCATCTGTATTTCCGCAATTATATCTGCCCGAATTTATTCCCGATCAATGGGATGCCAAACGTGATATCAGTCGTAATATTAATGCAGCCATTGATAGGTTAAAACGATTTCAGCTTTCATCCGGCGGCTTTGCTTACTGGCCGGGCGGAAGAGACGCTTCTGAGTGGGGCACAAGCTATGCGGGACATTTTTTGATTGAAGCAAAACGGCTGGGCTATAATGTTCCCGATGAGATGTATAATAACTGGCTTAAATTTCAGAAAGCCAAAATATCGCGATCAAAATATTCCATAATGGCACAGGTCTATCTGAACTATACCCTTGCTTTAGCCGGCGAATCCAGAATTGGCGGTATGAATTTACTCCGTGAAAATGAATTAAAGAAAATGTCCGACACGCAAAAATGGCTGCTGGCAGCCGGTTATCAGCTAACCGGGGCGCAAACGGCAGCGGCCCAGGTACTGGCGTCAGCCGGATTGCATGTAACGGAATATCAGGAATTCGCTGATACCTATGGTTCCACCCTGCGTGATAAATCAATTATTCTGGAGCAATTGATAATTTTTGAACGCTGGAATGAAGCTCAAAAGCTGGCAGAAGAAATAGCCACGGTTCTGTCTTCAAACACCTGGTATTCAACACAAACAACGGCTTTTATGCTGATGGCGCTGGGTAAATATTTTAAAGCTCTGGAGGCCGAAGAAGGTGAAAAACCCCGTATGGCCGGAACCATTCTGCTGCCCAATGGTAGAGAAGTAGAATTTGATACCGGGGACATCAATTACCAGGCAGCCATAGATGAAGGTTTTGGTAAGGAGGTGCAGATTAAACTGGATAAGAAGAGCACGGTTAAGCGTGCTTTTGCTATTGTGGATTGGTCGGGATTGCCGCTGGAATATCTGGGCGAAGATGAAGAACATAACTTAAAACTTTCGGTGGAATGGCTGGATGAAGACGGTATGAAAATTAATCCTGCTGATGTACGTCAGGGTCAGTCTTTCTGGGGACATTTTAAAGTGAATACATTACCGGGATATCGCAGCAGGATTGACGAGATCGCGCTTGTTCAGGTATTGCCATCCGGATGGGAAATTGACAATACACGCTTAAGCCGCGAGGCCAATCCCGGATGGATGCGGGGATGGAATGTGAACAGGCAGGAATATCTTGATATCCGTGATGACCGTATTATGTGGTTTTTTGATTTACCTTCCCATGGCAATGATTTTCATTATGTGGTTAAACTCAACGCGGTTACCGCCGGTGAATTTACCCTGCCGCCAACCTTACTGGAGGCCATGTATAATAATAGTTACAGGGCCAGCAAAGCAGGAAAAAAGGTTATCGTAAGAGAAAGGTAACAAAAACCGGAATGATGGAATGCTGGATTTTTTGAATAATTTGCTATGAAAAATATAAAGTCAGTAAAAAAATGGATTAGTCTTTTACCCATATTCAATTTATCCAAAATCCCATCATTCCATTTTCAAAAAATCTTTGGTATTTTTTCACTTGTAATTTTTATGGGTTATTTTTTCATCCCGCTTCCGCAGCCCCTTTTTAAAGATGATTACAGCACGGTTATTCTGGATCGTAATAATCAGATATTGCGGGTGTTTATTAATCGGACGGAACAGTGGCATTTCCCCCCGGACCCGGAGCTGAAAATACCGGTTAAACTAAAACAAGCGGTTCTGGTATACGAAGATAAATATTTTTATGATCATCCCGGGATAAATCCGGCGGCAATTCTCAGGGCCCTGTATCAAAATATCACAACCGGCGAAGTAATAAGCGGCGCCAGCACGTTAACCATGCAGATAGCCCGATTAATGAATCCAAAGGATCGGACCTACTTCAATAAAATTTTAGAAATATTTCAGGCCCTAAAAATTGAGATCAAATATTCCAAAGAAGAAATTTTAAAATTATATCTTGATCATGCGCCTTATGGCGGGAATATTATTGGTTACCAGGCGGCGGCTTTGCGTTATTTTAATGTGATTCCCAATAAATTAACCTGGGGTCAGGCGGCCATGCTGGCGGTTTTGCCGAATGCACCGGGTCTTATTTCACCGGTTAGTAATCCGCAAATCCTGATTGATAAACGCAATGCGCTGCTTAAAAATCTGATGCAAAAGCACATCATTGATCAGGAAACCTTTAAATTAGCCTGCCGGGAAGAAATCCCCGATCGTTCCATTCCGTTGGGTTTTTCTGCGCCGCATTTAGCCCGCCATTTAAAAATGAATGCCAAACGCGCCGCGGTTTTTAGAACTACCATTGATAAAAAACTTCAGGATGAAATTGAAAATATTGTAGCGATGCACGGCAATTTTCTCGAGACTCAAGGAATTTTAAATGCCAGCGCTTTGATTGTTGAAACGCAAACCGGAAAAGTAGCCGCTTATATTGGATCCGATGATTTTTTTGATGACCAAGCCAAAGGGCAGGTGGATGGCGTTATGGCGCCCCGTTCATCGGGTTCGATTTTAAAACCGTTTTTATATGCCCTGAGCATGGACGAAGGTTATATTTTACCACAAACATTAATTAAAGATGTGCCTTCGTATTATGGCGCTTTCTCGCCGGCCAATGCCGATATGAATTACAGGGGCATCGTACCGGCCAGCCAGGCCCTGATTCAATCGCTTAATGTACCGGCGGTGAGATTGCTCTATCAATACGGCTATGAGCCGTTTTACTTTTTTTTAAAAGAAGCCGGCGTGTCCACTTTGTTTCGTCACTACGAAGACTATGGATTGTCTTTAATTCTGGGCGGTGCGGAAACGAACCTCTGGGAAATGGCGGCATTATATCGGGGTCTGGCTAACTATGGTAAATTTGAGCCGATTCATCTTTTTACAAAGGCAAATACAAATCAAAAATATCAAAAAAATCTTATCAGTCCGGGGGCTAGTTACTTAACGCTAAATGTTCTGAATGAATTACATCGTCCCGGTTCGGAAGCCTATTGGCAGCAATATCAGAATCAATGGCCGCTGGCCTGGAAAACGGGTACTAGTTACGGACAGCGCGATGGCTGGGCAATTGGCGTCAATCCGCAGTGGACGATTGCTGTATGGACGGGCAATTTTGATGGCCAGGGTAATGCTAATTTAAGCGGTTCCGGCTGTGCCGGACCAATTCTGTTCGAAATATTCAATTACCTTCCTAAAGATCCTTCACTCAGCTGGTTCATAAAGCCGCCGGATGATCTTGATAAAATTGAAATTTGCATGGATACTGGTTATTTAGCAGGCTCTTACTGCACCCATAAAATTATGGCAGATGCACCGGTTCACATGAAACCGCTTAAAATATGTCCGTATCATCGCCAAATTTTTGTAAACCATACTGAGGATAAACAGGTGTGCTCTCTCTGTTGGCATAACATCGATCATCATTCCATTAATAAATTGATTTATCCCCCGGATGTCAGCCAGTATTTACGAAAGAACGGACAAATTGTGGAATCACTTCCCCCTCATTTAAGTTCCTGTCCGGCGATGGCTCTGGGAAATCCGCTGCAGATTATTTATCCTCAGGAAAGAAGTTCCTTATGGATTCCCCGTGATTTTGACGGCGCCCTGCAAAAAATCAATTTAAAAGCAGCTCATCAACAGAAAGACTGCCAGGTGTACTGGTATCTGGATGATAATTATAAGGGCTGCAGTAAAGAGATCCATGAAATGGCCTTGTCGCTGGACAAAGGCTGGCACGAGCTCGAAGTGATTGATGAGGCTGGCAACCGAAATCGGGTAAAATTCTATGCGAATCTTCGTGAATAGATTTCAATAATTATGGGAGTATATCCTCAATAGGTTCAACTACATTGGTTTGTTTGTCCGGATCAGGAATCATCGAAGTTGAAACCAGCATCGCGCCCGCCACAATCAAAACAGAACCTATGATTAATCGAACAACATGCGTTTCTTTCCATTCCGAAAATATGATCAGCGATAACAGTATTGTAAATAGGCAGGCCGTGCAATTTAAAGCTGATAAAATAGATATGGGCGTTTGGTATCTGATCAAGGCAAAAGCGACTAATAACGCGCCAATTACCCAGGTAGCCCCAACGGTAAAGGCGTAAACGCCGGATTTAAAGTTTACAATTTTTTCGCTTAAAATGAAGAAACCAATCAGACTAAAGACAAACACACCGATACCGGTAAAAAGTATATAATAACCAAGACTAATACCCTGTTGATTACTTGCTTTAATAAATATACCGCCAATACCAAATATAGCCGCCGGTATAATACCGCCCATGATTATGCCGATAATATTAGAATTCAATGCACCTCCCTGACTAAAATTTTATCTAAATTTGAATTAGATTAAGTACTATTGTCTGAAACATCGTTAACTTCTGAATATTGTATTTTAAATTCAACTTTATTTTAATAGATGCTATGTCACCGATTTTTATATCAACAACTTCAAAATAGATAGTTATTTGCGACCATGTAAATTTGTATGTGAAATGCCGAGACTACTCAGATTATATAAATTGAATCAGCTAACTGAAGACAAATTATTTCTTTAAATTTCAAAATTATTTAAATTGCCTGCTATAAAGGCATCAGCGATCAATGAAAATTATAAACGGTTTCTTGTTTAACGCTTAAAAGATGATCGTAATAAAATGACAGTGAGGATATTTTTATGGCTGTAAGTCGGGGAGAGTGGAGTTCCAAAACAGGATTTATATTAGCGGCAGCCGGTTCGGCAATCGGTTTGGGGAATATCTGGCGGTTTCCGTATGTCGTTGGCGAAAATGGCGGCGGCGCCTTTGTTTTAATGTATATAGTTTTTGTCATCGCTATAGGGCTGCCCTATATGCTGGCTGAACTGGCCCTCGGCCGATCGGTACAAAGCAATCCGGTTGGATCGATTCATGCTATTCGACCGGGATCTGCCTGGAAAAGTGCGGGTTACCTGGGTGTTTTAACCGGAGTCGGTATTTTGTCTTTTTACGGTGTAATTGCAGGCTGGACCGTTGGCTATATTTATAAAATGATGATTGGCGAGGCAGGCGGATTCGGAGAATTTATTTCTGATCCTTGGCTGGTATCATTTCTTTTCGCCTTGTTTCTCTGTATTACAGCTTTAATTGTTCATGGAGGTATATCCAATGGTATCGAACGCTGGTCAAAAATTTTAATGCCTGTATTTTTTATCTTATTAATTGGATTAATTATATATACTATAACCCTCGATGGGGCTGCAAAAGGATTAACCTTTTATTTAAAACCCGATTTTTCAAAAATTACCGGCAGAACGGCTCTGGCGGCTTTAGGTCAGGCATTTTTCTCTTTAAGCCTCGGCATGGGACTTATGATTACCTACGGCAGTTATGTGTCCAAAAAAGAAAACTTAATAAGCTCCGCTGTTTATATTGCTTTTTTTGATACGCTGATTGCCATAATGGCCGGGTTAATAATTTTTCCTGCCTTATTTGCCATGGGAAAAAGTCCGGCGGCTGGTCCCACATTAGTATTCGTTGTGTTCCCTGAATTATTTGCCTCGATGCCCGGCGGATTTGTGGTAGGCATCTTTTTCTTTATTCTGCTTTCAGTAGCCGCACTGACCTCTACAATTTCGCTGCTGGAAGTTCCGGTTGCCTTTATGGTTGATCAGCATAAAGTGAACCGAAAATCAATTGTCTGGATAGTAGCCTTTGTGACCTTTATTATCGGTTTACCTTCAGCATTATCGCAGGGCGCTTCGGATCTCTTTTCCAATTTTGGCTGGCTGCCGGAACGTTTATCTTCACCAGATTTTCTCAGCCATATGAGTTTTATTTTTGGTGATTTTTCTCTTGGCTTCGGCGCGTTGCTGCTATCAATTTTTATCGGCTGGATTTGGGGCGCCGATAAAGCGGCGGCTGAATTAACATTAGGAGCGGAAAAATTTACTCTGACAAAAAAAGCCTGGATGATCATGATTCGCTTTCTTATCCCATTGATCATATTTGTAATTCTATTAAATCTGTTCGGAATTTTTGGTTAGGAATATTGCCGCGGATGACGCCGAGTTAAAATAGTGAGTATAGATTTTCAGTTTTCATTTAATGTTTGCCTTTTCGTAGCAATTATAACTAAGGATATAGTATGAATTTTTTTGACTGGTTACTGGAATCGACAACAAGTCTGGATTCGGCGCTGTGGGGACCGGTAATGATTGCACTTCTGCTCGGGGCAGGTATCTATTTAACCATTCGGACTAAAGGTATTCAGTTTCAGCGATTTTGGTATTCATTAAAATTGGTCTTCTCTAAAGAATCCCGGTCGGAAGAGGGCACGGGCGATATCTCACCTTTTGCTGCTTTAATGACGGCATTGGCTGCAACGGTTGGCAATGGCAATATTGCCGGCGTGGCTACAGCTATAGCCATTGGCGGCCCGGGCGCTCCTGTTTATATGTGGATTGCTGGTATTTTCGGGATGGCCACAAAATACGCTGAGGGATTTTTAGGTGTTTATTATCGTGAAGTGGCGCCCAATAAAACCATGGCCGGCGGACCGATGTATTACATAAAAAATGGTCTTAAAAATAAAAAAGCCGGTAAAATTTTTGGAGCTGTTTTTGCAGTATGCGGCGCCATCGCTTGTTTAATCGGTACAGGAAATATGATGCAGTCCAACTCCATGACCATATCCATTGCCAACAGTTTTAATCGTTTCTTTCATAGCGGTGTCGCTGGGGAACAGGCGCCGGCTGTTTATTATTTTATCATCGGCGCCTTGATTGCCTTTTTGGTGGGTATCGTAATTATTGGCGGTATTAAAAAAATCGGCCATGTTTCAGAAAAAATTGTGCCGTTTATGATAGGATTTTATCTCATTGCCGCATCAATCGTTATTCTGGCTAATATCCAGAATATACCGCAGGCATTTATCATTATTTTTAAATCCGCATTTGGACTGCAGCCAATGATCGGCGCTACAGTGGGTATGGCTATCAGCAGCGGTATCAGCCGGGGATTGCTTTCCAATGAGGCCGGTCTTGGATCAGCGGCGATTGCCCAGGCTTCTTCTGCATCCGAAGAGCCGGCTAAAAACGGACTTATTGCCATGACCGGTGTTTTTATCGATACCATTCTCGTTAATTCAATGACCACATTGACTATTGTTTTAACCGGAGCCTATATGCAGACACAGGCCTGGCAGGGATTGGGCGCTTCCGATAATATCACCAGTATTTTGGTAACTCAAAAAGCATTTAATTCGGTAATTCCATTTGGTTTGGGCGGAACAATTATTGCGATTGCTTCATTTTTGTTTGGTTATACCACTTTAATCGGCTGGTCATATTACGGTGAAAAATGTATTGAATATCTTGGCGGAAATAAAGTGATTATGCCTTATCGTTATGTATTTATTATATTTTTATTTTTTGGCGCGATATTAACGCCGCTGGCTGGTGAAAGTTTTGATTACTTAAATATTGTTTGGAATCTTGGTAATATTGGTAATGCTTTAATGGCCTTTCCCAATTTGGTAGGGTTATTATTTTTAGCTGGAACGGTGGCTGCTATAACGCGGGAACGTCTAATAAAGATGGATTCAATATAAAACATGTCGACTTACATATTTCAAATGAATACGATATCACAAACGAGGTCTGTTTGGAATTTTCCCTTTTTGAAATTTCTGATTAGCAATATGAAAATTTCAATTTATTTGTAATTTGGAGTGATGCCAAAAGGCAAACCTGCCTCCCGGCAGACGTGTAAGTAGTAATTTGGTTTAAACGGGGTATTGAAAATTTTACAACTATTTAAAAAACTCTGGCCGTATCTATTACAATATAAATCGAAATTAATTTTTGGATTCTTATGTATTATTATCAGCAATTTACTTAATATCATCAATCCTAAAATTGTTTCAAAGGCAATCGATTATTTCCAGGGCGATATAAAAATCGGACGTCTGTTAACGTATGCCGGCGCTTTGATAGCGGTTACCATTGTATTTGGTTTTTTTCGTTTTCTGACCAGGAGAACGGTCATCGTCGTTTCGCGTCTCATCGAAAACGATATGCGCAATGACCTATTTGCCAAACTACAATCGCTTTCCAGCACCTTCTATCAGCAAAACAATACGGGTGATATTATGGCCCGGCTTACCAACGACCTTAATGCTGTACGCTCAGTATTGGGACCCGGACTTATGTACACGGTAAATACCATCGCCACTTTTATTTTTGTGATCATCATGATGCTGACGATCAATCCGCTCTTGACTTTGATGGCTATGATTCCGGTTCCGTTAATGGTTGTAGCCGTTAATTATTTTAATCGTCAGATCAATAAAACCTATACTGCCGTACAGGATCAATATGCTGCAATTAGTACAAAGGCACAGGAAAATCTGGCCGGAATACGGATCGTTAAATCCTATGTGCTGGAAAAGTTGGAACTGGATAGCTTCAATCTGCTAAATAAAGACTATATCAAAAAAAATATGCGCTATGTAAAATATAACGCGGCATATCGTCCCACTATGATGCTGATTGTAGGTATTGGCATAGCAATAATTTTATTGTTCGGCGGCCGGATGATCATTAATGATGTGATTACGCTGGGTGAATATGTAGCCTTCAATTTATATCTCGGCATGCTCGTATTTCCTTCTATTGCCCTAGGCTGGGTGATGGGTATTTTTTATCAGGGTGTTGCTTCCATGAACCGGCTGGATTATATCCTTAGGGCTGAATCGGATATCGCGGATGAAAGTGCAAATAAAATTGATGCTTTGCTGATCTCAGGAGAAATTGAATGTAAAAATCTATCATTTACCTATCCGACCGCTGAAGAACCTGCCCTTCAAAATATTAATCTTAAAGTTGCCCGCGGAGAAATCATTGCTGTAGTTGGAAGAACCGGAGCGGGTAAATCGACGCTAATGCAGCTGCTAACCCGGATATTTGAACCGGAAGATGCTACCTTGCTTCTTGATGGACGGGATATCAAAAAAATCCCTCTGAAACAACTTCGTGAACATATCGGCTACATTCCTCAGGATACATTTCTATTTTCTGATACTATACGCAATAATATCGCCTTTGGGGTGGCAGATGCAGATCAGGAGAAAATTGAATGGGCAGCACGAATTGCCCAGATTCATGATTCCATATTGGAATTACCCGATGGCTATGACACCATTCTTGGAGAGCGTGGTATTAATTTATCGGGCGGGCAGAAGCAGCGTATGTCTATTGCCCGTGCTATTTTAAAGGAACCGAAAATACTGTTACTGGATGATGCCCTCTCTGCCGTTGATACCATCACCGAAGAAGCTATCTTAAATGATCTTAAAAATATTATGATAAATAAGACATGCTTCTGGGTGTCGCATCGGATATCATCCATCAAAAATGCCGATCATATTATTGTACTGGATCAGGGAAAGATTGTTGAAGAAGGCACGCATGAAGAATTATTAATGCAGAATGGTATCTATGCTGATCTTTTCGAAAAGCAGCAATTGGAAGAATCGCTGAGTCTGACCGAATAAAAATTTTATTAAAATTGTTATGAATAAAGAAATATCATTTTGTATATTGATCACAGGTTGGTATATAATGTTATTAAATAAAACCACATTAGTATTATTTATCCTTTTATTGCCGTGTTTCGCTCAAAATGATATTGAGGATCCGCGTGAAGCTATGATACGGCACAAGCAGGCCTACTACAGCCGTGCGGCAGAATTATTGAAATCATCGAATATACAGGAGACGCTGAATCAGAGAATGTTCGATGCGCGTTATTACAAATTAGAATTACAAATAAGTTACTATATTAATGAAATTGATGGTAAAGTAACCGTTGTTTTTACTAGTCTGATGGATAATCTAACGTTTATCGAATTAAATCTTGAGAATTCACTGATAGTTAGAGAAGTAGCCGGAAACGCGGTTTCTTTTTCACATAATAACAATATGTTAAAGATAACGTTAGATAAAAGCTATAATTTAAATGAAGAAATCGTAGTTGAAATATATTATTACGGGCTGCCATCCCAGGTTGATGGACGCAGTTTCCAGTTTGGTTATATGTTTCAGGAATCCCCTATGGTATGGACCTTAAGCCAGCCTTACGGCGCGCGCATCTGGTGGCCCTGCAAAGACAGCCCGGCTGATAAAGCGGATTCTGTTGATATTATAGTAACCGTGCCGGATAACCAGATTGTGGGTTCAAACGGTACTCTGGTTTCCGAAACAGATAACGGCAATGGTACAAAAACCTTCCACTGGCATGAGCAGTACCCAATCGCAACCTATCTGGTATCTCTGGTTGCAGGCGAATATGCCCATTTTCAGGATTACTATGACTACGGCGGCGAAGAACCCATGCGGCTGGATTATTATGTTTACCCGGAAGAGAAAATTTTAGCGCAAACTATTTTTGCTGAAATGCATGACTATCTTGACGCCTTAAGTTATTATTTTGGACCCTATCCGTTTTTGAAGGAAAAATATGGGCAAGCCCGGTATAACTGGGGTGGAGCAATGGAACATCAAACCCTCACAAGCATTGGCCGGGTGAGCATAGATTGGCGGTATATTTATGTACATGAACTGGGCCATCAATGGTTTGGTGACTTGGTAACCTGTGCTTCCTGGAGCGATATCTGGTTAAATGAAGGTTTTGCTTCTTACTCGGAAGCGCTTTATGCGGAATGGGCCGGATATGGCAGATACCCGCCCGGAATTGATGCCTATCATGCCTATATGGCAACACAGGAATACCGGTATGAAGGAACAATACACATTATAGATACAACGAAAGTATCAAATATTTTTAATCATATTGTTTATGATAAAGGATCCTGGGTACTTCATATGTTACGGGGAATGATGGAAGATTCTGTTTTCTTTGATATATTAAAAAGCTATGCCTCGGATAAACGCTGGACCTATGGTTCTGTGCGAACGGATAATTTTAAAGAAATTTGTGAAGTAAAATCAGGAATGGATCTGGATAATTTTTTTAATCAATGGCTCTATTATCAATATTTTCCTGAATACCGGTATAGCTGGAAAATTGGAGAACGGGAGAATAATCAATATAAAATTCATATTCAAATAGAACAGGTACAAAATTCAATCGCGTATGATATGTTAATAGAATTGGTTTTCTTATTTTCTGATGGAACTCACACTAGTATTGTCGTAAAAAATTACGATTACTCTCAAACCTATACAATTTTATTGCCGGTACAACCAAAAGCAATGCTTTTTGATCCGGATAATTGGATTCTCTGCGATGCTGAAGAATCTGATTTAGAAAAATTTTCTTCAGAAATAAGAATTTTAAAAATGGGCCCCAATCCATTTCCTAACGCAGCTTCAAATGTCATTAATATTGAAATTATTAACTGGATTCAGGGTGAATTGTATGTTGATATTGTTGATGTACTTGGGAGAAAAATTATGTCAAAGCGTGTTCTGAATGATCATTACACGACCCAGATATCTTGGGATGGAAGAAACCAAAATGGCGTTAAAGTCAGTTCCGGAATTTATTTTTTGCATATCCGGGATAAGCTTAACAAAATGGTCAAACTTGGAAGTAAACAAAAAATCATATATTTTAATAATTAATGAGTCCTTATTTTCTTGTACAACAATGGTTATTTATTAAAACTATTTTAATCTTTGCTTTTTTCTTTATCGGATTATCAGATAAACTTCAGGCACAAGTTAATTATCAACTTTTACATAAAAATGCGCTTGTGGCGGATCTGCATAATGATGCGCTCTATTCAAAAATTAAAGGTAATAATATAGAATCTGAGCTAAAATACAGCCAGTTCGATCTTGTTGCGATGAGGAACGGCGGGGTGGATGTGCAATTTTTTGCCGTCTGGCCGGATCCCAATCAATTTAATACAATAAGCCCTTATCAACAAGCAGTAGCAATGATTGATTCATTCGATGCTGTTTTACAAAGACAGTCCGATAAGATGGCAAAGGCATTAAATCAGCAGAATATTCTTGATATTATTTCGACAGGTAAAACGGCGGCTTGTCTTGGGTTGGAAGGCGGTGAAGCGCTGGAAAACAACCTGGAACGTATAAATTATTTTTATAAGCGGGGTGTTCGATATATCGGATTGACCTGGAATAACAGTCTGGTCTGGGCGAGCTCGGCCAGGGATGAATCCAGCCGCTACTGGAAGGGCAAAAAAGGGCTGGGATCATTCGGCCGTCTGGTTGTGGAACGAATGAATGAGCTGGGGATAATGATCGATTTGGCCCATGCCGGTGAACAGACCTTTTATGATGTTGTCCGACACTCAACAAAACCGGTGATTGTCTCCCATTCATCCATATATAGTATCTGTCCGCATTATCGCAATTTAAAAGATGATCAGATTAGAGCTCTTGCGAAAAATGACGGTGTATTATTTATAAATTTTTTTCCCGGATATTTAGTAAAAGGCTTTGATAAAGTATATCGTAATGCCCGTAAGCAAGCCGATGTGATTCAAGATTCTCTGAAAATGATTGAAGATCACGCCCCGTTTAATCGCGCTCAGTTTATCCATCACCGGATTGATTCCCTGTATCCCGGAGTGAGTGTCGTTGTGGATCATATTGAATATGTGATCAACCTAGTTGGTGAGGATTATGTGGGCCTGGGATCGGATTATTGCGGGATGGCGATCCCGCCGGCCGGACTGGAAAATGTATCCAAACTGCCTAATATCACCCGCGAGCTTCTCCGGCGCGGCTACACTGAGGAAACCATTAAAAAAATACTCGGCGGCAATTTTATGCGGGTATTTAAACAAGTAACCCATAGCGAGTAACTTGTCGCTTCAGACCATGCACATTGTTCAATTACTGTATCTCACATGGTAATGAATAAGTTGATAAAATGAGAAGTATGTATTTTTAATGTAAAATGTGTTTTAAGATTTAGTAACAATATTTATTAAAATGAGGTGTAAGGTAATGAGAGTTATTTTTATAGTAATAATTATAATTTTACATATACATTCAGCCGCCGCTCAATTCTTTGAAAAAGAAATTATCAATACTTCCCGGGGTGAGTTGGAGATGACCTTTATCGGTCATGGAACACTTATGTTTAAATATGATGGAAAAATTATCCACATCGATCCCTTCAGCCGGCTGGCTGATTATACCAAACTTCCAAAAGCCGATGTGGTTTTTATCACGCATCATCATGGAGATCATCTTAATACGGAAGCCCTGCAGCAGGTGCGTACCGACAGCACAATCGTAGTACTTACGGAAATATGTGCAAAACAAGTGGAAGGCGGCATCATCATGAAAAATGGTGATGTTAATAATGTTCTCGGAATTAAGGTTGAAGCTGTACCGGCATACAATCTGGTTCACAAACGGGACAATGGAGAATTTTTTCATCCCAAAGGGGAGGGCAATGGTTATGTATTAACATGCGGAGATAAACGGATCTACATAGCCGGGGATACAGAGAATACGTCTGAAATGAAAAACTTAAAGAATATTGACTACGCATTTTTACCGATGAACCTGCCCTATACAATGACGCCGGAAATGGTAGCGGATGCGGTAAGGGCATTTAAACCAAAGGTATTATTTCCTTATCATTACGGAGAAACAGATACATCACAAATTATTGAATTGCTGAAAGATGATAAATATGTTGACGTACGCATCCATCCGATGAAGTAATTCCGGATTTGACAAGAATAGTTTGTAACCAATGCGGCCAAAGGTCAACTGAATAAAGCTGTGTAAATGACCTTCTCAGTAAATCTGACAAATAAAAACAATCTAACAGCCGTAAAAATTAGAACAATCGGTTGTTTTTTATTAAACCGCAATCTTACTTGTGATTAATTGTTCATTCAAAAAATCTGTGGCTGCTTTGCTGTACTCCTGTTCCAGGCTCTCAAATAATGTTTTCACCGAAACGATCTCTTTTACACGATAGGCATTGGATCCCGCAAAGGTATAGCCTTCTTCCATGATGCCTTTTTGCGCATTGGTCAAAGCCTTGGCTATGCAGTATGGCGCTTGCTTAAACTCGCAGGTCTTCAAACACTTCCATGGACATTTAAAGGGTTTGCGTTCCCCGGCAGATACTTCATCAAGGAATTTATTGCGAATAGCCCGGCCCGGTAATCCCACAGGACTGACAATAATTGTTATATCATCCTCTGTGCAGTCAATATAGGATTGTTTGAATTCCAGCGAGGCGTCGCATTCATGGGTGGCAACAAAACGGGTTCCCATCTGCACACCCTGGGCGCCCATTTCCAAAAACTTAAAAATATCCGCGCCGCTGTAAATACCTCCGGCTGCAATCACCGGAATATTTTTTTCGAACAGCGTTTCAAATTTATGAACAACCTGTATCACATCGGGAACAAGCAGTTCCAGGGCGTAATCCGGATCAGAAATCTGCTCTTTCTTAAATCCCAGATGCCCGCCCGCTTTGGGTCCTTCAACAACTACCATATCCGGCGCGTGATCATACTTTTTCTGCCAGGTCTGAAAAATCAATTGGGCAGCCCGGCCGGATGAAACGATAACCGCTGTTTTGGTGTGTGAATGCTTTAAACGATCAGCCGTTATTTTTTCAGGAAATTTTAATGGCAATCCGGCTCCCAAAAATACAATATCGATTCCTTCATCATACGCCAAAGTTAACAGATCATCATAATCTGATATAGCCACCATGATATTTATACCCAAAATTCCGTTTGTTAAGGATCGTGCTTCATGTATTTCGCGTTGAAGGGCAATATGATTGCCTTTCTTAAAATTTTTATCAGGATGTTCATCCAGCAAGCCCAGCCCGATAGATGAGATAACGCCTATCCCGCCCTCATTAGCGACCGCAGATGCCAAACCGGACATGGAAACCCCAACACCCATACCGCCCTGGATAATTGGTTTTTTTACGATTAAGTCATTAATACGTAACTCTGGCATGTGTTCTAAATGCATTGGGTTACATCCTTTCCCGGTAACAAGTTATAATGGCCATATGATCAAATATCCGATTGATTAATAATTTGTATATTTATCGTTTAAATAAATCTTCGGTAGAGTTTACTCAATTCGGAGAAGTGATATACTATTATCATGTAAAAGTAATGTAAAAGTTATATAGCCTGAATTATTCTTTTCTCGCCAAGACGCGAAGATGTAACATATTGTTATTCGAGAGGTTATAAAAGAAAATGAACTTTTAATTTTATTAATTAAAAGATACTTATAAATAAATGTTTCTTCGTGACATAGTGGCTTTGCGAGATAAATTTATACTATTACCCAATAAAAATTTGTTTTTTTAGCAAGTTTTCATTTGAAATTTT
>JAFGKZ010000177.1 GCA_016928315.1 Calditrichaceae bacterium | reverse complement strand
TATTTATCTCTTTGAAATACTTTGGCGAATTAATTAAATTTCAAAAGTGAAAATCCACAGTTTTAATAAAAACAATTGAGACCTTATTATCAGGATTTAATTAAATGAAAATAACAATACAATCAATACTCAAAGGTATAATATTATTGTGTGCTCTCATTATATTTGTATATCCCATTCATGCACAGGAGAAGTTTATGTGGAATAATAAAAAATGTGCCGTAGTACTCACCTATGACGATGGTCTCAATGTCCATTTGGATAATGTACTGCCTGCTCTGGATTCTCTGGGATTAAGAGGTACATTTTACATACCGGCCAATTCAACTTGTTTGAGAGACCGTTTAGCGGAATGGCGCGTTCTTGCTGAAAAGGGAAATGAAATCGGCAACCATACCCTGTTTCATCCCTGTGACGGCAGACCGGCCGGCCGGGATTGGGTAAATCCGAATTATGATCTGGCTACATATACCATTGATCGTATTGTCGATGAAATCAAATTAGCCAACACATTTCTTTATGCGGTTGATGGAAAAACTGATCGGACATTCGCTTATACCTGCGGGGAAAAAACAGCCGGTGATTCATTATTCGTACCGTTAATTAAAGATGATTTTATTGCGGCCCGCAACGTAAATGCAATACTACAATCTATAAATGAGATTAATCTTTTTGATATTCCCTCTTATCTGATTAATGGTGAATCAGGCGAAGAAATGATCAAATTAGTAAAAAATGCTATGGAAAATAACGCGCTGCTTGTTTTTCTTTTCCATGGCGTCGGTGGAGAACATGGTATTAATGTATCACTGAAAGCCCATAATCAATTGCTGCACTATTTAAAAGAAAATGAAAACAATTTCTGGGTAGCGCCTTTAGTAGAAGTGGCTGAATATATCAATTCAGTAAACACGCAAATATCCAATCGCATAAAATCAAGCTTAATCTCAACCGGGACGGTGCTTTATAAATAAATCTGGTTATAAATTATCTACCTTTGCGTATTAAATAAACTGGAATTTTCTCACCAATCTCAAAAATATATATAAACTTCATCAAATAAATTCCGATGTTTTTATATTATATAATTTATAAAAACATATAGGAGAAGAAGTTATGCACAAATTTTTAACCATTGCAGCCGTTTTTTTTATTATCAATTTCGGTTCAAATTTAATGGCCACTACTCACATTTTTTACTGGGTCAATGGATCATTATCTAATTCCATAACTCAGGGGGATATGCTTGCCTGGGAAATAGATGTAGCCGAGCCGGGCAATTCGGTAATGATCGATCTGTATCTAGACCTGGATGGTTCACATACCCTTAATAGCGGTGATTTATTGTTAGAGAGTTTTCCAATGCAGGATGGCGGTACCGGCGGGGATGGTCCGGCCGATTCCAGCGCAACGCCCGATGGTATAATTTATGTAGATTTTGGACCGTTCGGATTTGCTCCGGGCGATTATATTATGCGCGCCACCGATGAGGATGATAGCTATGCTGTCAGTTATTTTGTAATGACAGCAATGTCCAGTCCGGCCGCTACCATATCCGGAAATGTTTATCTTGAGGGCGTAGCTACGCCGGATGCCCGTTATGAAAATATAATGATCGGCGCACAGGGAGCGGGCATGTTCTCCGGCCTTACCGATCAAAATGGCGCTTATACCATTAATTTACCCGCTGCTGATGAAGAATGGTGGGTAGGATTCTTTTTTGAAACTGAAATACCTGGATTTATAACTCCGGACACATCCTATGAGTTAACAGCTCCGGCTGGTAACACCGGATCCATTGATTTTACCTATAGAAAAGCACAAGCCTATGTTTACGGTGATTTACTGGACGAAGAAGGTTCTCTGATTGAAATTAACACATACGCGGGTCTCAATAATCAGACAACGGGAGCTGAAAGTTGGGGTTCTGTTGATAATGGTCATTTTAACCTTGCGGCTCCTGTTGAGGTAATTGGTGAAGATTCAACCAATTATTTTACTATCTATTTAGATAATAACGATTTGATTCCGGATTATCTTATCCCTCAGAATAATGAACCTTTTCCCGTATCCATTGGCGATAGTCTGGAAAAAAATATAACTGTCTATACCGCCGATACGCTCATTTACGGATATGTAACTGAAAACGGCGGCGCGCCATCTCAGGCATATCAGTTCTCTGCCAATTCAGAAACGTTTGGCTATACGCAGACTATGTCGGATCCTGGCAACGGCTATTTTGAGCTCAGCGTTAAAGATGGTTCAGATTATTGGGTTGGTTTACAGGATGATCCGGAATGGGGAACGCCTCCGCCTCCCGGATATGTAATTAGCGGCGGTAACTGGCGAACCGTTCAACCCGGTGATACAATTTATTTTGATTTAATTCAGGCTCAAAATATGCTGGCCGGTAATATTCTTATAGATTCAAATGACAATCCGCTTCTTTTTGATATCAATAACGCATATATTAATGCCTGGGATACTTCAAATGCCAACTATGGAACAAATCCACAGGAATTCTTACCATCGTTATATCAGTATGAAATTCCCGTTCCGGATGGGGATTATCACGTTCATCTAAACTACAATGATAACCGCTTCCTGGCTTTTCCTGCTGAATATGCTAATGTTGTTGTAAGTCAGGATACGGTGGATAACCTTCATTTTATGTTAAATTATGCCCATGCTGAAGTGGTTGTTAAATTAGTCAATGCGCCTATTCCGCCCTGGCTTGACTGGCATGGAATTCAAACGGAAGGCGAATGGCCGTTTGTGTATTCCGCTAATGCGCAATTGCAGCCGGATTCCACATTTCATTTTCAGGTTTGCGATGGCAACTGGAATATTACCGCTCCTTTTTATGATCCGGGATATTATATTGTACCGAGCGATTCCGTGTTAACGGTAACGAGTGAAGACAGCTCTTATTATGTAGAATTTGTCTATTATATGACAAGCGCTGTTAAAACAGAAAACCATCTTCCTGAAAAATTTTCATTGGAACAAAATTATCCCAATCCATTTAATCCGAAAACAACGATCCAGTATAACTTACCATCTTCAGGTGATGTTGAGTTACATGTATTTAATTTACTGGGTCAAAAAGTAGCCACACTGGTTTCTACAAACCAAGCAGCCGGTTCCTATAAAATACAGTGGGATGCTTCAGGATTTGCCAGCGGTGTTTATTTTTACAAACTCATCGTGGGGGACAAATTTACAAGTACCCGAAAACTTGTATTGATGAAATAGATAAGTTCATAAGACTTTTTTGAACAGGATATTTGTTCAACTAAAAAATATAAACACATTCCTTTAACCCGAAGCGCAGTTTTAAAAAGACTGCGCTTTTTTTATTTCAATAAAGTATTGAATAATTTGAATAGGTTAAAATAGTTTTATATTTTAAACCTGCTTAAAATTGTATCACCATTTATAAGTTAAAAAATTTTTATATTAAGTGAGGATTATATGTATAATAGACTGATCACCAATATAAAACCAATGGGTTTTAACTGGCCGACCATTGATCCCTTTTTGTTCTGTGTCCATCATTTAGATAACTATCCTGCAGGTAATGATCAACTGGGACCAGCCGCTTCATTGGCAGGCAGAAACCTGGGTCAGGATTTTACTACAAAGGACGGCTGGCGGATGTATCATGGCGAGATTATTCCCGGCTTCCCCGCCCACCCGCACCGCGGCTTTGAAACGGTTACCGTCGTATTGAATGGATTTGTCGATCACTCCGATTCTCACGGAGCGGCAGGCCGTTATGGCAACGGTGATGTACAATGGATGACCGCGGGGGCTGGACTTCAGCATGCCGAAATGTTTCCATTGTTGCACAAAGACAAGGATAATCCATTGGAATTATTTCAGATCTGGCTTAACCTACCTCAAAGGAAAAAATTCTGCGATCCACATTATGCCATGCTTTGGGCGGAAGACATTCCGGTTTATTCTGAAAAGGATGAAAACGGCAGATCAATTGAAATAACTGTTATTGCCGGAAGAATTGGAAATGTAACCGCACCGGATCCGGCGCCGGATTCATGGGCTGCGGACAGCAAAAATGAAGTCGGTATCTGGTTAATTAAATTGGAAAATAGCGCAAAATGGGCAGTACCTCCAGCTTCTCCGGAAGTAAATCGTACCCTTTATTTTTATCGCGGCTCAGACCTGAACGTTGCCGGAATAGCCCTGAACCTATATAATGCAGTCGAGCTGTTGGCTGATCAGCCGGTTATTCTGGAAAACGGCAGTGATGACGCCTATCTGTTATTACTCCAGGGACAACCGATCAATGAGCCGGTAGCCCAGCACGGGCCTTTTGTTATGAACACAACCGAAGAAATCCACCAGGCCTTTGCCGATTATCGCACTACACAATTCGGCGGCTGGCCCTGGCCTGGATACGATAACGTGCATCCAAGAGATAAAGGCAGATTTGCCAAATACGCCGATGGCCGGCAAGAAATGCGATAGGATTAATTAAATTATCTTTATCATCTCACTCAAAAGAATTAATAATAATGGCATATCTAATTTGTTTTTTTAAAAATGTAAGCAGGATGAAATATGAATATTCAGACAATAAAAGCAGGCATCGATAACTGCTATATCATAAAAGATAAGAGCACTATTATAGTAGATGCCGGCATGCCCGGCTATTTCAGAAAACTTAAATCGGGACTGAAGCAAAAAAACATCAATCCGCAGGATATTGAAGCCATGGTCATTACTCATTGCCATTGGGATCATATTGGCTGTGCCAAATTGATTAAAAATATTACCGGCGCAAAAGTTATTGTTCACAAAAACGAAAGAGAACGACTTGAAAATGGGGGAGTGTATATGCCGCCGGGCGTAACACGCTGGGGAAAATTTTTTGGTTCATTCCTCAACCATTGGATTAAAAGAGTTAAAATATTACCCTGTGAAGTTGATGTCGTAGTTGATGATGATTATGCGCTCAACGAACTTGGCATTAACGGGAAAATTGTACATACTCCCGGACACTCACCCGGGTCTGTTTCTATTGTTCTGGATTCCGGTGAAGCATTCGTCGGCGATCTGGCGATGGATGGCTTTCCCCTATCCTTTAAACCGGGTATGCCCATATTTTCTGAACAGGATATTGAAATCGTAAAACGAAGCTGGCATAAATTAATTGACCTGGGCGTCAAAACAGTATATCCTGCGCATGGCAAGCCCTTCCCTGTTGAAAAAATGAAATATATTATAGGTTCATAAGAAAATTATCTTGTTCAGAAAAAATTAATTGGCTATTATTACGAATAAGCAGTCAGGATATCTTTAAAATGAATATGAGTGCAAAATGTGTTTTATTCTCTGTGTTGATATTATTATTAGTTCTTATGTGCATCGTGCAGGTTAAAAATAATCAAGATTCCACTTCGGGTAAATCCAATCGGTGGTTCACAAAAATACAAGTAGCTGAAAATGTATGGCGGATTGATGATCACGGCGGCGATAATATTTACTTAGTGCTCGGAAAAAATAAAGCTTTACTCATTGATACGGGCAATGGCATTTCCGACCTGGCCGGCTTTGTAAAAACGATTACAAATCTGCCGTTACTGGTTTTGAATACCCATGGTCATCCGGATCACGCCGGCGGCAATTTTCAGTTCCCGGAAGTATATGCCCATCCCAAAGATTCCACGCTTACAAAATATTTTACCAGCACAGACTATCATGATGGCGCCATACAGCAGACTCAAAAAAATAATCCCGATTTAGAATCAACGTTTATCAGGGATATTTCAGCTTTTAATAAACCGACCTATCTGCCGGTTGCCGAGGGTTTTGTATTTGATTTAGGTGACCGAAAACTTGAAGTCATTGAGACGCCCGGTCATACCCCCGGAAGTATTGTTTTATTAGATGCAGCAAATAAATTGTTATTTACCGGTGATAACAATAATACTGTTGTCTGGCTCTTCCTTGATGGCTGTCTGCCTCTGGAAGCTTACCTGCAGACTCTTCAGAAATTACAGGCCAGAGATGAAGAATTTGAAAAAATGCTCCCGGGTCACGGCGATGCGCTTGATAAATTCTTTATTGATGAACAAATTATTTGTCTGAAGAATATTATCAGCGGTGAGTGCAAAGGCGAGAAATATGAAAATTTTATAAGACCGGCTTTACAGTGCGGTTATAAAAGAGCCCGTGTTGCTTTTAATCCTGATAATATCTTCATTAAAAAATAGGAAATCTATTAGAAGGAAATTATTATGTTATTTTTCAAAAAAGCATCCTATTTTCTTCTTTTACCTTTTATCTTGATATCGGGGAGGGTTGACATGGGATATGCACAAAATGCTGAAGAACTGATTATTAACAAAGAAAAAGCCGCGTTGGATAGATGGAAAGCCGGCGACACATTCGGATTTATTGAAATCGCCGCCGAGGATATCACTTATTTTGATCCCGGACTTGAAAAACGCGTCACAGGCAAACAAGAATTTCATGATCACCTTGCCTCATTCAATGGTACTTTCGGTTTTCCCCGATATGAATTGCGAAATGCGCAGGTGCAATTTTATGGTGATATCGGCATCCTGACCTTCAATTTTGTCGGATTTTCCAATGAGGGTAAGGAGAATAAATGGAATGCCACGGAAGTGTTTCGCTTAATTGATAATGACTGGAAAATAGTAAGCTCTCACTGGTCTAAAACAAAACATTAATAATTTTTAATTATATATTTATATTATTAAAAAAGATCTTATGTAAACGGATCTATTAACTATTTCTAATTAATTTTAAGGATATAATATGAATAGTAGTGAAACACAATATGCTGGATTTTGGGTAAGAGTAGCAAGCATTTTAATTGATGGTACCTTTATTTCACTAATTACGCTTTTACCGTTTATGATTTTTATAAAAATCAGTCATATATTTTTGTCAACAGAATATTTTTTTATTGTGGTCTTATTTTTCATATTTCCATTATCCACTATTCCTGGGATCGTGTATTATTCATGGTTTAACGCAGAAGGAAGACAGACAATTGGTAAAAAGATATTCGGCTTATTAGTGGTGGATAATAATTCTAATCCAATATCCGTAAAACAGAGTTTCTTACGAACTCTTGTATTCACTCTCGATTCAATAATTTTAAGTATAGGACATTTATTGATATTATTTACAAAGAAAAACCAAACTTTTCATGATTTGTTAACAAAATCTTATGTTATTGATATTAATCCAAAATACAGAGGTGGTTTCTATTATATACTAATTATTGTGATTACAACCGTAATCAGCTATGGATATGTGGAAATAATAAATCTATACATAGAAGCGTATTCGCTTCCTACATCTTCAATGGAAAATACATTAATGGTGGGTGATTATATTTTAATCGATAAGGTAGATGGTAATAAATTCAAGCCCAAGCCAGGTGATTTAGTTGTCTTTCAATATCCTCCTGATAAAAGTATATCTTACATAAAAAGATGCATTGCTACCAGCGGCCAAACGGTTGAAATAATTGATAAAAAAGTATATATAGATGACAAATTAGTCCAAAATCATCCCGGAGTTAAATTTATTGATAAAATAATAATACCAAGGCCAACCAACAAATACGGAATAAGAACATATCGTAGTTTAGGCAGCCGGGATAACTATGGTCCAATCACAGTTCCGGAAGGAGCTTACTGGGTCATGGGCGACAACCGCGATAATAGTGAAGACAGCCGGTATTGGGGATTTGTGCAACAGGAGAATATTATCGGAAAAGCTGGAATAATATACTTTTCCTGGGATTATTATAATTCTCGGATAAGATTGAATAGAATTGGCAAACTGATTAAGTAAATATTTTTTCCTTTTCCTATTTTTGATTGAATTTATGCCGAATAAAATTGATAAAGTTTAAAAATAGGAATTACATATTTTGAAACATATTAATGTATCAATTTACAGAATAAATATTTTTTCTCTCATTTATATTATCACTTCCCTGGTATTGGTATATTTTTCCTGCAGTGATAAAAGTACAGAACCGGATGATGATGGCAATAATTATTCACAGGCTGATACGGTCTATGATATTGATGGGAATGAATACCAAACCGTTACAATTGGCAATCAGGTTTGGATGGTTGAGAATCTTAAGGTGACTCACTTCCGTAATGGCGATCCGATTCCGTATATCGCCGGCCTGGCAGAATGGTCTGATTTATTCAGTCCTGCCTGTTGTGGTTACGAAAACAGCGATAGTCTCGTTGAAATATATGGATTGTTATATAACTGGTATGCCGTGTCTGATACCCATAACCTTACGCCGCAGGGCTGGCATGTGTCAACCGATGAAGATTGGAAAAAGCTGGAACTGTTTCTATGTATGGATACATCCGAAATCAATTTGTCCGGCCAACGCGGCACAGATCAGGGCGGCCAACTAAAAGAAACAGGGCTCCTGCACTGGAAAGATTATAATATGGGCGCAACCAATTCCAGCGGATTCACTGCCCTGCCGGGCGGCTATCGGTTTTTCTATGGTACATTCAATAATGTTGGCAATTTAGGTACATGGTGGACTTTGACCGAAAGAGATTCAACAAAGGCCTGGAGCCGGATTTTGAGTAACTCCTATGCAGGTGTGTTTCGGGCTGATTATCCCAAAAATTACGGATTTTCTGTCCGCTGTATTAAGGATTAATAAATTCAAATTAACTTATTAAAACAGGTTTTATCATGAATAATTTTTTTCTTCTTTTAACTTTTATCTTTTACCTTAGTTTGACAATATCCTGTTCAAACTCGGATCAGAAAACATCATCCCTGCTCAATTCTTATAAAGAACATGCGGACCAAATGGCTAATAAAGCCAAAATCAAAATGATTGAAACCGCCGTTAAAATGTATGCTATGGAAAATGGCCGCGATCCGGAATCCGTGGATGAATTGGTTGAAAAGGGCTATTTAGGTGAAAAAGATATTCTTGATCAGAACGGTAAAAAGTTACCTATAACTCCAAGTGGATTTGATTCGGGATCAGGGATGATTACAAAATCATGCGGCGCCTGCGGAAAAACCGTATCACCCGGTTCAAAAGTCGGAGACCGATGTCCGCACTGCGGTGTTATCTGGGGTTATGAAACACAGACATCATATTGACCTGTTGAAATAATCATTATTTTATGAATATTTCATTTTGGCTATCCTTATTCGTTATCGCAATAACTATTGCTGGCGTATCCTTAGGACGTTACCCTTTTCTCAGGATGAATCGGGCAACCATTGCCTTTGTCGGCGCCGTTCTGCTCATTATTATAAACGCCATATCACCGGAAGAAGCTTATCAGGTTATTGATATTAATACGATTGTTCTTTTACTCTCAATCATGATAATTAATGTAAATTTCCGGTTGTCCGGTTTCTTCTATCTCGTTTCGAAATACATCTTAAAATATGCTAAAACGCCAAGACAATTGCTGGCTGTTTTAATATTTTTCTCCGGATTTTTGTCAGCCATATTTTTAAATGATACTATTGTTCTGGTATTTACACCGCTGATTCTGGAAATCGTCATCGCCTTAAAACGTAATCCCGTGCCCTATCTGATTGCATTAGCCACTTCAGCGAATATCGGATCCGTAGCTACAATCATAGGCAATCCGCAAAATATATTGATTGGTACTTTTTCAAAAATATCTTTTGTTGAATTTACAATTTATCTTCTTCCGGTCGCTTTTTTAGGTCTCATGATAGTATGGCTAATTATTGTTCTACTTTACAGAAGAGAATTTTCATCTTTCAGTTTTGATCCTATAGGGTTACCTGAGTTTCGGATATTCCGCCCATTATTAATCAAATCTGTAATTTCGACTTGCCTGATGCTGATAGCATTAATGGCCGGTGTGCCGGCTGCAATCGCAGCTATGGGTGCGGCTTCTCTTTTGTTGATAACCCGGCGACTCAAATCCGAACGCGTTTTCAGGGAAATTGACTGGTCCTTGCTGGTTTTCTTTTCCGGATTATTTATCGTTACTAAATCCATCGAGACCATCGGTTTCAGTGATGAACTGATTACCCTCTTAAAATTTGATAGTGGAAGCGAGATTATAAATCTTACCATTTTATCCACTGTTTTAAGCAACCTGATTTCCAATGTCCCGGCCGTTCTATTGTTAAAAAATGTAATTCTAACATTTTCAAATATCAAAATCGCCTGGCTTACAACCGCTATGGCAACGACCTTTGCCGGCAATCTCACGCTGATCGGATCGGTCGCGAATCTCATTGTCGCAGAATCGGCAAAAAGACATGGCGTTACTTTAGGCTTTGCCGAATATTTTAAGTCCGGAAGTCTGATTACATTGATCACACTCGTACTGGGCGTTTTATGGTTTAGCTATTTTAGCTGACTTTAATTATCCTTGATTATTGGTAAACATTCGCATGAAAGGCACTAAGTCTCGAAAAATAATAAGGTTATAAGAATTATGCTTAAAACAAAGTTATAAGGTATGAAAACTTATATTGCTGCATGACTCCAATATTTTAATAACTTTGTGCCATTGAGTCATGGCCTGTCCGGCTGGCCAGACGGGTGGCTGCAAATTATTCAGGTTATTTAATTTGATTCACATCTGTCTAAAATAAGTACACAATATCACCTAAAAAATCTGAATATTTAGGACAGCTCTGAATTTGATTAATTCTAAAATCTTATTTTTATGTTACGGCGGCAGGCCATAAAAGATTTTACAATTGAATCATCCAGATATCCTTTCCTTTAAATCAAAATATGGTTCTTCCGGTTTTTGAATACATCAATCCAGGAT
>JAFGKZ010000176.1 GCA_016928315.1 Calditrichaceae bacterium | reverse complement strand
TTACAGTTTCCGTATGAGTTATGCCTTTGCTTCCAACGACAAACAGCAGGACATCGGCGCTGATCCCAATGTTGTATTTTCAACTGTTTTAACAACTATCAATGTGACGGATCAAAATAGTCAACCAATAAACGGCGCGGAAACGCGCTATTATTCAGGCGGCTGGCGAACCATCGGCACAACGGTTAATGGAAGTACAAATATTGAATTATTACCCAAATCCTATTCATTTCGGGCTTTATTTTCCGGAACAAGTCAGGACAAGCAACAAGATATTACCAGTGATCCTATTGTAAATATCCAACTAAATAATAATTAGAAATATTAAATAGATGATACGTAATAATCAATTATTTTGGCCCTTCTGAAATTTACGAAAAAGGAAGCTTTTGCAGAAATTTCTGTTTGAAAAATAAACTGTTTGAGCGAGGAACGAGTGAGTTTTTATTTTTCAGAAATTTCAAGAAAGTCTTCCAGTAAATTTTAGACAGGCCTTGATTTTTGGTTCTTTTCATCAAGGAAAAGAACATTGAAATAAAACACTCAAAATTAGAGAGGCCTAATCATGAAATATTTAATAATATGTTTGATATTATTCAGCGCTCTTTCCGCTCAAAACATTTACCAGGTCAGCCCAAATACTTTGGATAATGAAATTATCCTGACCGTTGCTAATGAATCCCAGACACTGGATGTTAGCCAGGTTAGTGTAAAAGTAATTAAGCATTGTGACGCCGTTAAATTTAATCAGCAATCACAAGTTCTTGAGAACATAGCTATGGGCGAAGAACTGGACGCTAAATTTGTCTTTGATATCCTTCGTTCCGCGCCGGTCAATCAAAGAGACACGCTTAAATTTTTAGTTCAGGATGAATATGGAAATACCTGGGACAAAGAAATTATTCTTGACTTTATGCCCCCGAAGACATTTGCCCTGGAGCAGAATTTTCCCAATCCCTTCAATCCGGTCACAACCATACGTTACCAATTACCCGAAACGGCAAAGGTTTCGCTGGAAATATATAACAGCATCGGACAGAAGGTAGCAACGCTTGTTAATAAAGTACAGGAAGCCGGTTATTATGACGTCCATTTTAATGCGTCAAAACTGGCCAGCGAATTATATGTATACAGAATAAAGGCCGGTAAATATCATTCGGTCAAAAAAATGATGGTTTTGAAATGAGTGGAGTATGGATTTGGGAAATCTTTATATATAATTCTACCTGAAAAGAAAATCTTTAGGCATAATATTGCATAAACCATTAAATATCTATATATTTGTGTTTTTTAAAATATTGAATTCTTAAGGAGTGACATAAAATGGCAATGGTTTGTGAAGTGTGCGGAAAACGCCCCATGGTTGGGAATAATGTCAGCCATGCGCACAATAAAACCAAACGGCGCTTTTTACCCAATTTGCAAAAAATTCGTGTGCAGACGGATGAAGGCGTCAAACGGATGCGCGTCTGTACCAGCTGCATTCAGGCAAATAAAATTGTGAAACCTGCAATACGATAAAAGCTGGCACTTGACCAGCTTTTTTTTATCCGGAAATTTTAATTATAACCCCACTATCGA
The DNA here is from genome assembly GCA_016928315.1 of Calditrichaceae bacterium. Lineage (GTDB taxonomy): Bacteria > Calditrichota > Calditrichia > Calditrichales > Calditrichaceae > JAFGKZ01. The sequence continues at coordinate 30,566 of JAFGKZ010000176.1, read as the reverse complement.
TATTCTTCATCCAGCGAATCCATGTGCAAACGGTAATCGCCAAAACCCGTGGCATCAATGAACAAAAAAGCTTTTCTCAATGCATAATACCGCCAGATCTCATACGGCTGTGATCCCATTTCAAACGGATGGCGTTCAATATCATCAGGAAAACCAAATTTAATAAGAATCCTACCGCGGTCTGTAAGCCAGCCCTGTTGACCAAAGGCTGTATAATTTCTATTAGCATAATTGATGCGCCGGAAATATTCATCTTGCAGTTCGTTCTTGGTTGTTTTAGGATTCGGATCGCGCTCTTTCCAGAATCGTTTAAAATAAGCCTGTTTCGCCTCCAGATCAGCATTCTCATATTTTTTAATTGAATCATGCGGAAGAATATAACGCATTTGTTCAAATGCCAGATCAATATCTTCGTTGGTTCCGGGTACTTCAGTCCAGAAGAATGAAAAATTCTTTTCTACTTTTGCAATGAATTCTGCTTGCCGGGCGTTAATCCCAAGCAAATATCTATTCATTTTCAAATCATTTTTTTCAATTTTATAATAATGCGAGGTTACATTTTTATTGACTATGATCGAAATAGTTGTATCAAGTTCAATTTGATTTTTCTTATCATATAAAACATATCGTAAATCAACAGGCTGTAAAAGATCTTTAACATATAAATCAAAATAAATAAAAAAGAAACCCTCACGAGCCGTAAAATTATTACCAATCGTTGGACTAAAATCAACCACCTGCATGTTTGAATCCCATTGGACATCTTGTAAGAATGATATTCCACTAATATATAATGGCTCCTGCTGATAAGTTGCAAGCTCTAAGTTTAGTCTTCTCGAAGCGCTTTCATTTGTCGAAAGGTCAAGTACTTTTATTAAAATTGTAAACTTCCCCGGATCCAAACGAATACTATTTTTCATCAGAATCTTTTGATCACGGTCATTAGTAAGCTCAAATCTTTTGACACTGATATTCTTATTAATTGTTCGATTAAAGATGACATTTTCTTTTTCATCATAAGCAGCAATCAGAAGTTCAAATGAAGCATCATAGCCGGCCATATCACTTTTGATAAAGGTCAGATCATCATAGACAAATTGCGTAAGAACAAGAATATCATATCCATTTATATTGGGATCAAATTGTTTATGAAGAACAACATCAAAATACGGTAATCCAATGCCGGTTTTATCCGAACCTTCATAATACTGTGCTGATACGATATTACCAAAACAAAAAATTATACAAAGACAACATATAACAATCTTTAAAAAATTCATGTTTAAATCCATTGGCAAGTAATTTATTATAAAATAATTAATATCCTGTCTATGTCAAGATAAAGTAAAACTTATCTTTCCATACTTGTTTCAACAAAAAATAAATCATACAATAAAATTGCTATAAAGTTCATATTCGCTGGCGTCTTCTATCTGAACCATTACAAAATCCCCTGGTTTGATAGTTTTATTCTTTTCGTCTATGGTTATAACAACTTCATTATCAATTTCAGGAGCATCCCGGAAGGTTCTTCCTGTATAGGTATGCATATCGGCATCAAAACTATCAATTAAAGTCTGAAAAGTTTTGCCAATATATGAATTATTTTTCAGTAACGAAATATCCCGCTGCGTCTCCATTAGGATAGACTGTCTTTCCCGGGCAACTTCAGGATTAACTTTATCCGGTAATAAAAAAGCGGGGGTATTATCCTCATCAGAATAAGTGAATGTGCCCAGTCTATCAAACTCAATATCCTTAATAAATTGATGCAATTCATCAAAGTCCCGTTCCGTCTCACCGGGATGTCCCAGAATAAGCGTTGTCCGCAGAGCGATATCCGGCAATTTATTGCGCATGAGGTTATATAATTTTAAAATGGATTCACGTGTATCCCCGCGCCGCATTAATCGCAGCATTTTTTCACTGATATGCTGTATCGGCATATCAATATACGGTACCAGCTTATTACCGTTACCCATTAAATCCAGCACATCAACCGGAAAATTGGTTGGATACCAATATAGTACGCGAATCCATTCAAGTTCAGGAATATTGCATAAGTGATCTAAAAGCTTAACAATACTTTGTTTACCATATAAATCTTTGCCATAGTAAGAACTATCCTGAGAAATAAGTATTAATTCCTTGGCGCCACGTTCAGCTAACAGCTTCGATTCTTCAACCAGACTTTCAATAGTGCGGCTGCGATGTTTTCCGCGAATACCCGGGATAGCGCAGAAGGCGCAGTTATGGTTGCAGCCTTCAGAAATCTTTAAATAGGCACTATGCCGTGGTGTAGATAATTTTCTCAATCGGTGCAAATTATCCACTGCCGCATGTTTCTCACCCAGCGCTTTTAAGATAGCAGTGTAATCTTCCGTGCCAAAAATGGCGTCGGCTTCTGGAATTTCCTTTTCGATCTCTTTCTTATAACGCTGTGTAAGGCAGCCGGCAATAAATACTTTTTTGGCGGGGTCTTCTTTTTTTAAAGCCAGCGCTTCAAAAATTGCCTGTATCGATTCTTTCTTGGCTTCTTCGATAAATCCACAGGTATTAATGATTAAAACGTCCGAATCCTGTGGTTTATCAACTATTTCGTATTGTCTGCTTTCCAGTTGCCCGGTCAGTACTTCGGAATCGACAACATTTTTGGAGCAGCCAAGGGTAGTAATGTGAATCTTTTTCATTCGTTGGTAAATAATCCTTCTACAAATTCTTTTGGATTAAAATATTCCATATCGGTCATTTTCTCTCCCAATCCGATATATTTCACAGGTATTCCCAGCACATTTCGTATGGATAAAACAACGCCGCCTTTTGCCGTTCCATCCAGCTTGGTAAGAAAGATACTGTTTACATTAGCGGCTTTGACAAATTCTCTGGCCTGATTCAGCGCATTTTGACCATTGCCGGCATCCAGTACGAGGATAACCTCATGGGGGGCTTCGGGAATCTGCCGTTGGATAACGCGGACAATTTTCTCCAGCTCAGTCATCAGATTGGATTTAGTATGCAAACGTCCGGCTGTATCTATAATCAGATAATCATTGTTTCTTGCTTTCGCAGCTGATACCGCATCAAATACAACCGCGGCCGGATCCGAATTTTGCTGATGCTTAATCACATCGCAACCAATCCGCTCACTCCAGATACAGAGCTGTTCAATAGCCGCAGCACGGAAAGTATCTCCCGCAGCCAGCAGCACGGATTTACCCTGTTCTTTTAATTTATATGCCAGTTTTGCAATCGATGTGGTTTTACCGGTACCGTTCACGCCAACAACGAGAATAACCGCTGGTTTCTGATCCGGTTCCTCAAAATTTGGAGTTTCCAGCAACCGACTCACTTCGTTTTTTATTAGTTGATCCAGTTCTTCTGTTGTTTCATATCGCTCTTTTTTAACGCGGTCACGAATATGATCTATCACATTCAAGGTTGCATCAACGCCCACATCCCCTGCAATAAGAATTTCTTCCAGCTCTTCCAGAAAATCTTCGTCTATTTTTCGTTTACCCGTGATGAGTCGCGTTACTTTTGAGAATACGCCTTCTCTTGTTTTCTTCAACCCGTCTTTTAATTTAAAAAAAGCCATTCTGTAAAAACTCCGTCGGTTTAAGTTTCCGTAACCCGAATATGATTGGATAATATCCAAGGCCGGTTATCCACATGTGATTCTACCCGATAAACACCGGCAGAATTGATTGTAAATGTAATTTCCTGTCCTGATCTGGTTTCTGTATAATTACCGTTATGGATCAAGTACGTTTGGGCCGGCTGCGGATTATATACGTTTAATTCCATCTTGTCCGTCAGCTTGATACAATCACCCATAATCACGGCATCTGTTCCGGAATCCGCTTCAAATCGAAAGTTTGATGCATCCCCAAGATAATGATGCGAAACAAAACAATTAGCATTTTTGATAGCAGCATAGATAATCTGCAGATCATTTGTATAATCATTTCCTCCGCTTAGCGTATCTCGTGTTAAAATATGCGTACGTATTGTCTTAAATAAAATTTTATATCTGAATACCCGCAAAGGAATTAATCCTAAAATTTTATAAATATAGCCGTGAGCATCCGCGCCGCCTACGCCAACCACTTTCCTCTTTATGCTTATGCGGTCCCATTTTTCCAGCGTTTCCTTTTTAGGCATGATGATAGAACTTCTTGGATGCAGCACCCTGCGGAATTTATTAAAATGCGTTAATCCCTCCATCCATTCGGACATATGATTCCAGATTTCGATCCCGTCAAATAATTCTGATCCCCATATTTTCCAGGGATAAGGACGGTATTTTGCAATATGCGACCGGTTTTCATCGGGATGAGCAATGATACCAAAACCCCCGCTGTTATGAACTTCTTCCACATACTTATAGGAATCGCCTACTTTGCAGACATCCGCGTCAACATCAAAAACCAGATAGTGGTTTAAATCTTCCGGATCATTAAGTTCGCAGCCAATGCCGATCAGAATATTATTGTACCATCCTTCCAATCCATCGGTTTTTCCTTGCATGGTATTATGATCCGTAATCAATACATAGCAGATATCATCCAATTCATTGGCAATCTCAGCGATTTCCTCAATCGTGCGCGATCCATCACTATAGGTGGAATGCACATGAATAATACCGGCATAATGATTGTAGTTTTTGATATTCATATTAGTCAATTTGTAATAAAACTGTACCTATTAAAATACCAAGTATATCTGCGGATAAATCTTTCCACGAGAAAATATTATTTTTTTTATGCCCATCCCAGAATTCTTTACCCAATCCCAGAGTGAATGTAATTCCTGCGCCCATCCAGATCGATTTTTCTTTTTTTATATCTGCAAACTGCATGCATGAACGGCTTATTCCTGTCGTACTGATAAGACTGCCAATTAGATGATAGCCCTTATCAGCAGAAATCCAACGATCCAATTGTATATTTGTTTCGGTTATTGGTTTACTTTCAATCGAAACACTATCTTGTTGAGCCCGCAGGTTTTCATACATTTTTAACGGAAACGCATACACAGAAGCGGTTGTGTATGACATAATTAAAACGAGGATAATTTTAATTTTAGAATCTAACACTTAAGCATACTCCAACCGTATCATTTTCAATAACTGGCAAAACCGTCATCCGCATCGCTTTATCAAATTTATACAGGTAAGCGCCGGCATAAGCGTCAGCCATTGTTAATAAATAGGCTACGCCAAAATACCAGCTGTATTTAGAACGCTTATCACGGTATCCTGTTTTATCCGTATGACGATACTTAATATCATAGGTCCTGATTTTATAAAAAAGGAAACCATCAACCGCCATATAACCGGCTGCTTTGAGATAAGATTCATTGTATAACTGTCCCCAGCCGGGTATAACAGCGGAGCGTACAACGGCTCCCCAGGGCGATTTTAACGGTTCATCACTTAGCAATCTTCCCTGCCAGCCAGTAGGACAATCATGCAGGGCGGCGTCCGTAGCATCAAAAATATTTAATACATGAAAAAATACGGCAGCGCTCAAATTTCTGCGAAATTTATTATAGTAATTCTTGTGATCAGTTTTATCATATTTATACAGATAGAAAAAAGTATTGTAATAGAAAACAAAAGCCGTACCGTAAAAAAAAGCGGCATGACCCAACCGTTCCTGGTATAACTGTCCCATACCTGGAATAAGTAATGATCGTGTAATAGCCCCGGGAACAGATAAACAGGAATCAGTAAAAACTATATTAGTAGTATCGCTTTCCTGCGAATATGAAAAACGCATAAATAAAAAAATAAAAACTAAAACAAAATTAGTTTTAAATAGCATCTTCGCAATCATCATTTGGCAGCTATACAATCAATTTCAACAAGCACGTTTTTAGGTAACCGGCTAACTTCAACTGTAGACCTGGCCGGAAAGCTGTCAGTAAAGTATTCAGAATACACTGCATTTACTTGAGGAAAATCATCCATATTATTCAAATAAATGGTGGTCTTTACAATCTGATCCATGCCTGAACCAGCGGCTGATAATACCGATTTTAAATTATCTAATACCAAGCGGGTTTGTTCCTGCACATTGCCATTTAACAGCTGCCCGGTTGAAGGTTTGATGGCAATCTGACCCGATGTAAAAATAAAATTATTGGATTCGACCGCCTGAGAATAGGGCCCAATCGGCTCAGGTGCATTTTTGGTTTTAATACATTTTAAGTTCATACAACGCTCCACATCAAAGAATAATAACTAATTTTGAATTTAGGTATTGTTATCATATTGCGCAATTAACTTTACCAATTGAGAGCATTTATCGACTTTGCAATGAAATAAAAAAATATTTAAATATTTGCAGTAAGGTATTTGATTTTTTAAAGTGATTCGTGAAACATCTCAATTAAATAATTTGAAGACAATCTCAAAAAAAATACTAAAAATATGGAAAAATAATTCTCTGTTCGCTTGCATTTTAAAAAAGGAATCACAAAATTCTAATAAAGCAAAATGCTGATTGTGGAAAAACTGTGGATATCCTTAAACTATTCACACTCCACACGAGACATAAAAATCGAATTTAAAATTCCCATCAAGAAGAATAGGTTATAAATCGAGTAAATCCAATGAATTAGGATTTTTTTCTAGGGAATCTTAATCATTGCTTTTTAGTGGTTTATATTGATATATATTTGAGAGTATAGTTGAATTATTGTGGATAATGGATTAATTATTAGCATTTAAGGGAAGAAAAATGTCGACGAACGCGGCTGAGAGTATTTTAAGTTCAGATTCTATTTGGGGCAGCATCAAAAATATCATTAAGGAAAACATTAATCAGCGAAGTTATAAAACATGGTTTGAACCCATGCAAATAATTTCTTTAACAGATGACTCATTAGAATTATCAGTTCCCAATCGTTTTTTTTGTGAATGGATCGATAATCATTATCCCAATCTAATGCAAAATGCAATCGCACAAATTTTAGGCGAAAGCAAAAAAATAAAATATGTTGTAAAAAATAATGATTCTGAAAGTTCTCCGTATAATTCCGACGACTGGAGTCAACACCATCGCGGCGAAATAAAAATGCCGTCCAGCATTGAGATTAATTCACCCTATTATACACCTATTAACGATCGGTATTTATTTGAAAGTTTTATTGTTGGTGATAGTAATAATTTTGCTTACGCTGCCAGCCGGGCAGTTGCCGATAGTCCCGGGAAAACCAATTACAATCCTCTGATCATTTATGGAGGCACCGGACTTGGAAAAACCCACCTGGTTCAGGCCATTGGTAATCACGTAAAATTGAGAAAACCATCTGCAAAAGTTTTTTATGCATCCAGCGAAACATTTACTTCCCATTTTATTACGGCCATACAGCAAAATAAAGTTTCTGAATTTTCAGCCTTTTATCGTTCCTGTGATATTTTACTGATTGATGACATTCAATTTTTTTCAAATAAAGGTAAAACTCAGGAAGAATTTTTTCATACATTTAACGATTTACATCAGAACGGCAAACAGATTATTTTAACATCCGATCGTCCCGTAAATGAATTGGTCACCCTCGAAGAAAGGATGATTTCCCGTTTTAAATGGGGGCTGGTTGTTGATATTCAGCCGCCGGAATTTGAAACACGGTTGGCTATTCTGCGCCATAAATGTGAAGAAAGCGATCTCTCGATTCCGGGAGAAATACTGGAATACCTGGCCGCTAATCTCACTGATAATGTCCGTGAGCTGGAAGGTGCTTTAACTAAAATTCTTGCTCAGGTTACTTTTACTGCAGCCGAACCGACTCTTGAGCTTGCCCGCACCATCGTGTCCGAAATTGCCAGACCCGATAAATCCATTTTAACCATCGAACGCATCATGGAGTATACTTCCCAGATTTTTAGCTTGCCGGTTGATCAGCTTAGGGCAAAGACCCGCAAAAAAGATATTGTACAGGCACGCCAGGCCGCCATGTATTTATCGAAACAGTTAACCAGCTATTCTCTTGTTACCATTGGTTTGCATTTTGGCGGAAGAGATCATACCACTGTGATCCATGCCCTGGAATGTGTGGATGACAGGCTTAAAGATGATGTAGCCTATCGTCAGAAAATTGAATCGATGAAACGACACCTGGGATATAACAAGTAATTAGTAGCGCATTGCCTTTAGCATTTTTATGTTATCCCTGAACACGCCATCTCCGCCGGGAACTTCCAGTACTGCCGGAATATTTTTAAATTCATTTCTATTGATAAGTGACCTAAATCCATCAAATCCAATATATCCATCACTAATAGCTGCATGGCGATCCTTTTTGCTGCCGCACTCATATTTACAATCGTTCAGGTGAATAGCTTTAATATTATCAATATTTATAGCCGCATTTATCTGCCGGATAACAGCATCCCACTCATTATCATTACGGATAGCATAGCCGGCTGAAAAAATATGGCAGGTATCCAGACAAAAACCAACCGCATCCTTTTGATAAACCTGATTACGAATAGCGGCCAATTGTTCAAACGTATAGCCGATCCCGGTTCCCTGTCCTGCGATGGTTTCCAGCAATATTTTTACATGGGGTGTGTATACTTTTAGAATCTCATTAAGCGAATCCGCAATGGTCTTAATTCCCCACTCATTCCCGTTTCCGCCATGGGCGCCGGGATGAATCACAACAGCGCTAATTCCTAATGCATCACAGCGTTTAAGCTCCTCTAAAAACGCCTGACGGGATTTAGTTAATTTATCCGGTTCATTGGCACAAAGGTTTATTAAATAAGATCCATGCGAAATAATATCTGTACTTTTGTACTCAAACTTATTTTTTGCATTTCGGAATGCTTGAATTTCAGTTTTACTGTAAATTTTTGAAATCCATTGCCGCTGATTCTGCGTAAAAATCTGAAAGGATTCGCAGCCAAGTTCACTGGCGCGTTGAACACTATTTTCGATACCGCCGCGGATAGAAATATGACAGCCTATTTTCATGGATTAATTTTTATTATACCATTTGGATTCATACGTTTTCTAAGGGATTGCAGCAAAGCCGTGCCTAATCCGCCCTTCTGCATCAGCCAATCACGATAATAAATATATTGGCTGTTCTTGATGCCGATTTTCATTTTAAACTGATTCCCCGTATCAAATCGATAAATATTAAAACGTTTTAAGGTATAAACTCTATTGTTTTCTTCAATATGTTTAAAATAGAGTGAGGCCAGTCCATATTTATATCCTGCTTTTTCAGCACACTGAATCGTTTCCTGATTGAACCGGCCAAAGGGATAGCTGACTGAACAAACCTCCTTCCCCAGGGCATCTTCCAACGCACTTTTGCTTTGGCTTAATTCGCGGAACTGCCGTTCGTAACTCATTTGTGTTAACAGCTCATGCGATTGGGTGTGTGATCCAATCTCAAATCCTATTTCCTGAATATCTTTCAATTCTTTCCAATCCAAGTGTTTAAATTTAAATTTTCCGATCTGCACATCCCAATCATTATACCTGCCTATAAAATTAGTAACAGGATAAATAACGCCTTTGTAACCAAATGATTGCATAATCGGCAATGCGTATGTTTTGATGGTTTCATAGGCATCATCAAACGTAATAATTATTGGATTTGATATTTCCGAATCATCATTCGTAATATCTCTAAATGTAATAGTATTAAACTTATACGATTTAAGAATTTCCAAATCATTCTCGAATTGGCGGGGATGACGCGTGGTGATACCAATATCAAATGATGGAGATATTTTGTGATAATTAATAATTGGTATCTGAGAAATTTGCATGGATTACAGATTCAATTCCAACAACTCAAAAATATTATAGAATTCGTAACCATAATGCTCGGCCCAATAGCGGTTGGTAACTTTACCTTTATAGAGACTTACTCCGGGAATCAATCCCGGCTCCTGGTCCAGCGCAGTTTTAAGCCCGTTCATAGCCAGAATTTTAATAAATGGCAATAATTTTTTGGTAATAATTTTACTGGCAGAAAACGGTACAGCAGCCGCAATATTCGGCACACAGTAATAAACAATATCATCCAGAATATAAGTTGGCTTATCATGACTGGTTACATGTGAAGTTTCCACCACATTGGTTTGTTCAACTGAAATATCAATGACCACACTGCCCTGCTCCATCAGATTGATGGTATCTTTGCCAATGAAAATGTCATGCTGTCTGCGCAGAGAATGGACGGCAACAATCAGCACGTCCGTTTCCGGCATAATTTCTTTTAACACGTCTTCTGAATATAATTTCACGTGTACATCAGACAGCTGTTCTGAAAGGCTTGCGAGTTTTTTTTCTTTTAAAACGATTAAATTTACGTTAGCGCCGCAGCGGCGTGCAAAAACTGCAGCAGTTCTTCCAGCTTTACCGGCGCCGACGATGGTTATTGTAGCTGGTTTTACAATATCCGCTCCGGAAAGCAGTTTCCCTTTACCGCCTTCCGAAACAGTTAACAGCATAGCCGCCTGATGAATAGCCAGACGACCGGCAATTTCACTCATCCCGGTTAAAAGCGGATATGGCTCATCCTCACCCTGCAGCATTTCTGCGCTTAAAAAAATAGCCTTCGATTCAACCAGCGCTTTCATGCGTTCAGAACTTTGCTGGATATTCATAAAAGAAAGAACAATATGTTTTTCGGTAAATAATTCATACGTTACGGGAGAGGGCGGCAGTACCTGCAACACAAATTCAGCAGTTTGAAACACCTTTTCCATCGTGGGAAGAATAGTTGCGCCGCTTTGTTCATACTGCACGTTTTCAAATCCGCATTTAATTCCAGCTTCACTTTCCACATAAACGGGAATGCCATTTTTAACCAAAACTTTAACGCCCTCCGGCGTAAGCATCACCCGCCCTTCATGCGGTTTAATTTCTTTTAGTAATCCGACTTTTAGCATATTTGTATTATTTTAATTCGATGGACTTAATTTTATGATATTAAAATCATCCAATGCAAATATTTTACGGGAAATTTCAAATAAAGTTGATGGCGAAATAGAATCAATTTTTGATACCAGTTCCTTCAGCCCGATCTGACGGCCGTAATAAATTTCATTTTTAGCCAGACGGGTCATGCGCCTGTTAGAGCTTTCCAGTCCCAATAGTAAATTACCCTTTAAGTGCGCTTTAATTTTGTTAACCTTTGGCGGGCTTATTTCCTTTTTAGTAAGCTTTTCAAGTTCGCGAAACAGAATCTTTAACGCTTTATTCTGATTTTTTTTGTCCGTACCAAGGTAGACACTCAGCATACCTGTATCACTGTAAAAATCGACAAAAGAATAAACAGAATAGGCCAAACCATGTTTTTCCCGGATAACTTGAAACAGCTTGGAGCTCATCCCGCCGCCAAGATAAGCATTCACCGCGATTAAATTATACCGCTCTTCGGCAAGATAGGATAATGCTTCCAAACCGGCGCAAATATGGGATTGACTGACCGATTCATTAATTTCCAGGTCGATCTTTTTTGCCGATTCCGGCCGCTGGAAACAAACACTCGTACCGATATTATTAAAATGAAAATTCTTTTGCGCCAATTTTATAAGCTTATCATGTTGCAGATTACCGGCAGCGCTGATAATAATATTGTTGGGACAATAATGTTGCCCCCAAAATTCCAGCAGTGTGCCGCGATTAAATTGTTTAACGGTTTCACTGGTGCCCAGTATGGGATATCCAATAGGCTGATTGGGAAAAAGCTGTTCCTGAAATAAATCAAAAATATATTCATCCGGCGTATCGCGGACAGCGGATATTTCTTCCATAACCACCAGTTTCTCTTTCTCAATATCTGAATCACGAAAGAGTGAATTACACAACATATCCGATAATACATTCATACAGATACTAAGTTGAGAATCCAGAGCATGGGCATAATATACAGTCAGCTCTTTGCTGGTATAAGCGTTTAAACTGCCGCCAACTTCTTCGAGGGATTGAGCAATTTTAAAGGCGCTTCTTTTCTTCGTACCCTTAAAAACCATATGTTCAAGAAAATGAGCAATTCCGTTATTTTCTTTATTTTCATAACGCGTGCCGGTTTTAATAAACACGCCAACAGAAACAGACCGTACCGACGGAATTGCTTCACTTACGATGGTTAAACCGTTATCGAGAACGGTCTTTCGGATATCTGTTTTTAAGTCCATATAAATGGATATTATTTATTCGGCTTTCTTTTCCGTTTGTTTCAGATACATTTTTCGGCTCAGAGCAATTTTACCATCGTTTCCGATGGCTTTAACGATGACATCAATCGTATCGCCCTCTTTTACAACATCTGAAACCTTATTGGTACGGGCCAATTCCAGTTCGGATATATGAACCATGCCTTCTTTACCCGGCATAAATTCAACAAAACAACCAAAATCTTTAACACGCTTAACCGTACCTTTATAAGCCTTGCCAACCTCCGGTTCTTCAATCATGCTTTTAATAATGGCTTCGGCTTCTTCAACAGCATTGACATCCGGTGAGGCAACGGTCACTTTGCCGTCATCATTGATATCGATGACCACACCCGTTTTCTCTATGATACTGCGGATTGTTTTACCGCCCGGACCAATGATACCGCCAATTTTATCGATCGGGATATACCATTCTATAATGCGCGGCGCCCAACGGCTAATCTCAGGTCTTGGCGCATCGATGGTTTCATTCATTTTACCAAGAATAAAAATTCGTCCTTCACGGGCCTGATCCAGCGCGCTGGCCATAATATCCCGCGAAATACCGCTAATTTTAATATCCATCTGCACGGCGGTGATGCCTTTATCCGTACCGGCAACTTTAAAATCCATATCACCCAGATGGTCCTCATCGCCAAGAATATCAGAGAGGATGGCAATGCTATCGTCTTCCTTGATGAGTCCCATGGCGATACCGGCTACGGCGCTTTTTACCGGGATACCTGCATCCATCAAGGATAGCGAACCGGCGCAAACGGTTGCCATAGACGAAGATCCATTCGATTCTAAAACTTCAGACACGATGCGGATTGTATAAGGAAATGAATCATTAATGGGCAAAATTGGCTTCAAGGCGCGTTCAGCTAAATTTCCATGACCTATTTCTCGCCGGCTGACGCCGCGAATTGGTTTTGCCTCTCCGGTACAGAATGGCGGAAAATTATAATGCAGGGTATATTTTTTACTGCTTTCACCTTCCAGCGCATCGATAATCTGTTCATCCGCCTTGGTTCCCAATGTGGTAACGCCAAGCGCCTGCGTCTGCCCGCGCGTGAAGAGCGCAGAACCGTGTGCTCTGGGTAATAGATTGATTTCGCAGGTAATCGGACGAATATCCGTGTAACCGCGTCCGTCGAGACGCTTTTTCTTTTCCAGCATCATCGAACGCACCTCTTTCTTTTCCAGATCATGCAAGATGTTCGATACCACCGCTCCAGATTCAGGATATTCTTCCTCAAGCGCTTCCATAACCGTGTTTTTCATGTTTTTTAAAGCCTGGCGGCGTTCTGTCTTTTCAGTTATCTTAATGGCGTCTTTAATTTTATCAAGGCTTAATTGTTTTACCTTTTCTTCTATACCATCTGGTAACTCAACGGTATCAGCTGTTCTTTTTTCAATCGTCACTTCAGCTATTAATTCCCGCTGCAAGACCGTTAATTTCTTGATGGCCTCATGGGCTGTATCAATGGCTTCCAAAACTTCCGCCTCTGTAACCTCTTTAGCTTCACCTTCAACCATCATGATGGATTCATCGGAACCAGCAACCACCAGTTCCATATCGGCTTCGGCTACTTTTTCCATGTTAGGATTAACAATATATTCACCATTGGATTTTATAACGCGAACAGTCGCAATCGGACCATCAAAGGGAATATTGGATATAACTAATGCAGCCGAAGCGCCAAGCCCTGCCAATACATCCGGATCGTTTTCTTTATCCATTGAAAGCACGTTGGCAATAACCTGCGTTTCATAATTAAAATTATCAGGAAATAACGGACGTATCGGTCTGTCAATCAAACGAGCGGTTAATATTTCCTTATCACTGGGACGGCCTTCCCTTTTAATAAATCCGCCAGGTATTTTTCCAGCAGAATATGTTTTTTCTCTGTATTCGACGCTCAATGGAAAGAAATCGAGAGATTCTTTAGCGTCTTCAGATGCCACAGCTGTAACCAGTACCATGGTATCACCATAACGCACCACAACCGCGCCGTTGGCCTGTTTAGCCATTTTGCCGGTTTCAATTGTCAGCGTTTTTCCATTTATTTCTATTGTTTTACTTATATGCATTCCTTCTCCAGGAAAAAATTAAATTTTCTATCTTCTTAATCCTAAATCACCAATCACCTGACGATAGCGAATGATATCTTTACGCATCAGGTAGCGCAGCAGCCGGCGTCTCTGACCAACCAGTTTTAGCAGACCACGGCGTGAATGATGATCTTTTTTGTGTTCTTTCAAATGTTCAGTTAAATATTTGATCCGTTCAGTGAGCATAGCGATTTGTACTTCGGTCTTACCGGTATCGCTTTCACTCTCACCATATTTTTTAATGATCTCTTGTTTATCTTCCTTACTTAAAGCCATTTTTCCTCCAATTAAAGCTTCAAACTGTTCTGTTTATCGATTTCCAACTGAGCAACCAGTGCATCAACTGAATCGAATTTTATTTCATTGCGAAGGCGTTTTTTAAAAAAAACGGTTAAATTTTCATTATAAATTTCGTTGTCAAAATTATGGATATGAACCTCTATGGTGTAATCACCTCTCAATCCAAATGTCGGCCGATTACCGATATTCAGCATTCCCTTATACGTTGAATCCTTATATACCACATCAACAGCATATACCCCGCTCGCCGGTATCTGCTTGTTTTGATTACTGTTATAGATATTCGCTGTGGGAAAATGCAATCCTTTCCCACGCGAATCACCCGGAATCACCTTTCCCGAATAACTGTAATAGCGGCCTAAATATTTGCCTGCCGCGACAACATCCCCTTCACTAATTGCTCTTCTGATTAATGAACTGCTGATAATTTCGCCATTAATTTCAATGGGATCAACTTTATGCAGATCAAATGAATATCGATCGCAAAGTAATTTAAGATTATCAAAATTACCCTTCCGGTCTTTACCGAAAGCATGATCATACCCGACTACAATAGCCTGAGCCCCAATCTTTTCAATCAGAACATGTTTTACAAACTGCTCATACGATTGCGATGCAAAGGCTCGGTTAAATTCAATCACAACAAGGCGGTTGATACCCATTTCAGTCAAAATTTTTTTCTTTTCATCCAGCGTTGTTAAAATCGCAATATGAAAATCATCGCTCTGTTTCAAAACAATTTTTGGATGCGGATCAAACGTCAGTAGTGTTGAACAGAGATTTTTCTCACTGGCAATATTGTTTAACTTTTCAATGATCTTTTTATGTCCAAGATGCAAGCCATCGAACGTCCCGATCGTTACAGCGCATCTTCTATCTGATTTCAGATACTCAAGCCCGCTAATAATTTCCATAAACTCTAATGTTCTGTCCAGTAGTACATAAATTCAGATATAGTAAAACTATCTTCTAATTTATATGGCCCGATAGCTGTCCGTTTTAAATTTTGCAGATGGGCGCCGCAGCCAAGTTTTTTTCCTAAATCATCGGCATAAGAACGAATGTAAGTGCCCTTGGAAACAGCCATATCCATTTTTAGTACCGGCGCTTCCCATTCCAATATATCTGCGCGATGTATGGTCACTTTTACAGGCTTTCTTGCAATTTCCTTATTTTTTCTGGCCAGTTTGTACAAACGTTGCCCATTTACTTTTTTAGCAGAATACATTGGCGGCATCTGTTCAATTTCACCTTTTAAACTTTCTACTGCTTTCCCAATTTTTTCAATAGTCAGGTTATTAACTGAGCTTTCTGCAATAATTTTCCCCGTTTTATCCAGCGTATCTGTTTCAACACCCAAACAGATAACCGGCTGATAACTCTTTGCAAGACCGGAAAATTCCTGCAGCGACTTTGTACCCTTTCCCACACCAATAATAAGCAGTCCTGTTGCAAATGGGTCCAGGGTTCCGGCATGCCCGACTTTTTTTATTTTCAAAAAATACCTGAGCTTGTTTACTACATCAAATGAAGTCCAGGATTCCTCTTTATCGATGAGAAGTGCAAATGCATCGTTTAATTCACTCTTCTGCAGCGGCTTCGTCTTTTGAAGAACAGGTATCATCTTTAATCTTATTTAATAATTCATTAATACGGTCAGCTCGTTCCATAGAATCATCATAGAAAAAACGTAGTTCCGGAAGCCAGCGGGATGTAATATAAGGTTTTAATTCACTTCGTAAAAACTGAATAGATTTTTTCAAGACAGCCTGGGTCCGATTTTTTTGTGAATCATCTCCCAGAACTGTGTAATAAGCGGTTGC
This sequence comes from Calditrichaceae bacterium, assembly GCA_016928315.1. GTDB lineage: Bacteria > Calditrichota > Calditrichia > Calditrichales > Calditrichaceae > JAFGKZ01. The sequence goes on along the minus strand of JAFGKZ010000176.1, from coordinate 14,138 downwards.
TATTTTCAGATCGGGTGAAACCTTAACACGCGTTAGCGTAATAAATCCTTTTTGAGGATCATTGAGTTTAAATTCAATAATATTACTTAAAGCCCGCTTTATTGAATCCGCATAGCGAATTATTCTTCTGTTCTCTGCCATGATCTATTTATAATCGATGCTATACTGTACTATTTCAAACTGTTCATCAGTATCTAACAGATGAAATATTTTATTTAACACTTCTTCAGCATGTCCTTTTTGTGACGTGACTAATGCAATTCCTATCAAAGACCGCTGCCATTTATCCTGATAATCTATCTCAGCGACTGATACATTAAATTTACTTTTAATACGATCCTTAATATGGTTTAATACCATTCGTTTATCTTTAAGCGATAAACTATTAAGTATATGAATTTCCAGGCTGAGGACACCAACGATCATTTTTATGCGAGCTGCCTTTTTACCTCAGAAATTTCGTATGATTCAATAATATCACCAACTCTCAGATCATTGTAACCTTCAATCTGAATACCACATTCAAATCCACTGGCTACTTCGCGGGCATCATCTTTAAAGCGTTTAAGTGAAGCGATATTACCTTTATATACCTCTACATCATCACGTATTAAACGAACTTTATTATTTCTTAATATTTTACCTGATATCACATAGCAACCAGCTATCACACCCAGACGGGATATTTTAAAGGTATCCCGAACCTCCGCCTGACCAACTATATTTTCTTCAACAGTCGGCGCCAGCATACCTTCCAGGGCTAATTTTATATCATTGATGGCATCATAAATAACCTGATATAATCTTATATCAACTTCTTCAGTGATAGCCAGTTCTCGCGCTTTGGCATTGGCCCGGACATGAAAACCAATAATTACCGCATTAGAGGCCGAGGCCAGCAGCACATCCGATTCTGAAATTGGGCCGACCGCTTTACGAATAATTTGCACTTTAACTTCGCTGGTATTTAAACTGATAAGCGAATCCGCCAACGCTTCCGCCGAGCCATCCACATCCGCTTTAACCAGAATTGGTAATTCGCTGACGCCGCCGGATTTAATCTGTTCTGATATCTGGCTTAATGTTTTTAATTTATGCTGTTTGGCATCCTGCTCGCGCTTAAGCTGCAAACGCCGGTTACTAATTTCCCTGGCTGTTTTTTCATCCCGCGTAACCATAAACCGGTCACCGGCCTGAGCGACGCCTATAAAACCAACCACAAGGGCTGGCTGGGCAGGACCTACTTTACTGAGACGTTCTTCTTTTTCATTTAACAGGGCGCGTACTTTGCCATGATAACTGCCGGCAACAAAATTATCGCCAACTTTCAACGTGCCATTTTGAATCAGAACAGTTGCAATAGCGCCTTTTCCTTTATCAAGCCTGGATTCTATAACAAAACCGGCAGCCAGCTTTTTGGGATTGGCTTTCACATCCAGCATTTCTGCTTCCAGCAGCACCTTTTCCAGCAGATCATCAATACCTTCACCTTTTTTAGCTGATATTTCGGCGCATTGATAAGTGCCGCCCCAATCTTCAACTAATATATCACGATCAGCTAATTGCTGTTTAATTTTTTCCGGATCAGCCCCAGGTTTATCAATTTTATTAATAGCGATTACAATTTTTACGCCGGCGGCCTTGGCATGATCCAATGCTTCAACCGTTTGCGGCATCACGGCATCATCAGCGGCAATAATTAATATGACCACATCTGTAACCTGAGCGCCTCGGGCACGCATAGCCGTAAAGGCTTCATGTCCCGGCGTATCCAGAAAGGTGATTTTCTTATCCTGATAATCAACTTCATAGGCGCCAATATGCTGTGTAATACCACCAGCCTCGCCATCAACAATATGACTTTGACGCAAATGATCCAGCAAGGAGGTTTTACCGTGATCCACGTGACCCATTATCGTTACAATCGGGGCCCGCGGTTCAAGACTGGCTTCGTCATCTTCTTCTTCATCAAATTCTTCATCAACAAATTCAGTTACTTCTGATTCTTCTATAGCATAACCATATTCTTCCGCCAACAACTGAATCGTGTCTAGATCCAGCCGTTGATTTATTGAAACAACCAATCCCAGTTCAAGACATTTGGTAATAATTTCGGATACGGAAACATCCATGAGATTAGCGAGATCGTTGGCAGAAATAAATTCAGTTACCTTAATAACTTTTTCTTCAATGATCTCACCATCTTCAGTTTTAATCCGACGATGTTTCTTTGGTTTTTTACCGCGCGCTTCAATGGAAGCCAGGGTTTTTTTCACAGTGTCTTGTACTTCTTTTAAATCAACTTCTTTTCTTTTTGGCTTTTTGGGTTTCGCTCTGCGCTTACCGCCATCTTCGCCTAATCGTGAAAGATCAATTTTACCGCTGCGCTTGACGTCTTTATCCTTGCGGATCATTTCCATGGCTTTACGGCGTTTTTTCTCTTTTTCGGAAAGACCGGATTCTTCTTCAAAAACTTTTGTTTTTTCGGGTTTGAATTTTGCTTTTTTACCCTTACCTGTTTTATCCTCATCAACTTCAGGCGTAACCGGTTGAGTTACGGGTTCTGCTTTTTCTTTTTCCTTTGCAACAGCCTCAACTTTTTTATCTTCTTTTGTCTCTTTATCGATAGCCGGTTCTGGTTTTTCTGCGATCGTAGTTTTTTTCGAAGCTTCCTTTTCAATCGGAACTTTTATTTCCTCTTTTTCAACAACTTTAGGCGGTTCTTCTTTTTTCTTTATAACCCGTTTAGGCTTCCTGGGCACAGGCGGTTCATCTTTAGATTTAGCAAGGGCTTCAACGCCATCCACAATAGACTGTTTTAAAACCTGCATATACGCGGATTCATCGTGTACTTTAACGACTTCTTCTTCTTCAGTCGCTTCTGCGCCGTCCTGATCCTTAATACGTTTTGCTTTTAACATATCTGCCTTTTGCTTGTCTGTAGCAAAACGTTCTAACAAATCAAGATAAATATCTTCTTCAATAAAAGCATTTGGACCAGCGCCTTTATACTTGATCTTGTTTTGTTCAAGATAGCTAAAGATGGTTTCGTGACCAAGATTTAGCTCTTTACAAATTTTAAATATCTTATATTTTTTTCCTGAAACCGCCATTTATTCTCCAAAAACCTTTCTCATATATCGAGATCAAGAGGATTATTCTTCATCCTCTTCATCCTCTTCAATATCCTGGCTCTTTGATAAGTATTCCTGTATTACATCTAATATTTTTTCGACTGATTTAGGACCAAGACCGGGAATTTCCGCCAATCCTTCTTCTCCTAAATTTTTTGCATCTATTACCTTGTAAATATTGGCTTCAAGCAATTTCTTTTTGATGCTCGGCGATAATTCATCCACCTCTTCTATAGAAGTGGATACGGCCGTGCCTTCTGCTTCATATTCTGATTCTTTGATCGGTTCAATCTGGTAGCCGGTTATCTCACTGGCAAGCCGCAGGTTTTGTCCGTTACGCCCAATTGCCAGCGACATTTCATCATCTTTAATAATGGCAACCGCCAGCTTATCTTCCTGATTTACAATAACCTTAACCGGTTTGGCTGGTGTAAGCGCTCTGGGAATGAAAATTTCCGGCTCACTAGAAAAATTCAAAATATCAATTTTCTCATTATTCAGTTCACGCACTACCGCTTGAATTCGTACCCCCTTCATGCCCACACAAGCGCCAACCGCATCAATACGTCGGTCAATTGATTCAACAGCAATTTTAGATCGATCGCCGGCTTCGCGGGCCACCCGTTTAATCTCAACGATGCCATCGTAAATTTCGGGTACTTCCAGCTCAAACAATCGTACTAAAAACTGTTTATCCGCACGGCTTACTATAATTTCCGGGCCGCGGCCCTGATTGCGGACTTCCTTTATTAAGCAACGAACCGTTTCACCGCGGCGCAGATGTTCATTATAAATTTGTTCTTCCCGCGGCAGAAATACTTCCGTTTTATCCAGATTAATATAAATACCTTTTTTGTGCATCTGATGAATATCACCAATAATAATTTCGCCGATGCGATTGGCGTATTCTTCCATCACATTTTCACGTTCAAAATCGCGGATACGCTGATTTAAACTTTGCTTGGCGGTCACAATCAGTCGGCGGCCAAACTCAGCCGGATCGATAACCTCAACAACTTCTTCGCCAATCTCAGCGTCCGGATCAATTTTTAAGGCCGATTCCAGATCAATTTCCGAAACAGGATCTTCTACTTTTTCGACTACTGTTTTTTCCTGGAAAATCTCAATATCACCTTTATCAATATTTACGATAACATCAAAATTCTCAGCGGTACCATATTTTTTTTCCACCATGGAAATAAAAATATTTTCCAGAATATCGCGCAAATTTTCTTTTTCTATCTTTTTATCTTTTGCGATTTGAGTAATGGCTTCCATTATCTCATTATTCATAAAGCCCTATTGCCTCCACAAAATCACCATTTTATTTTTACTTTTGCTTCTTTAATATCCGAGCGATTTATTGATTCTGGCTTATGGCCTGATAACAATTCCAGACTCGTTTCATTAAAACCAGTAAGCTCGCCGATTTTTTCAATTATGCCTTCTGCCGATTGCAGTTTAATAATCAACTGCTGCCCGATATTCCTTTTATATTCAAAATCCTGCTTTAACGGACGATCCAATCCGGGAGACGATACATTTAAACGATAATTTTCCATAAAAGAATCATCCAGATCAATGCGATCCTGCAAATCTCTGGTGAGCATTTCACACTCTTTTAATGTAATCCCCTTTTCAGTATCAGCAAATATTTCAAAAACTGGCTGGCGCCTGTCACCACGAATCCGAACCTCAATTAAGAATAAATTTAAATCATCACAAGCTTGTTTTGCCAGCTGTTCAATTTTATCCTGCAAGTTTTTAAGTTCCCTCCATAATAAAAAAGTGGGTAACGAAGACCCACTTTAAACCGAACAACTGCTGAATTTAAATATTATTTACAGCATTTGCAAGTTAAACTCCCTATTCACATATTATATCAAAAGAGCTTTTTATAAAGATAAGAATGAGGCTTCGGATAACCCGAGACCTCAATTATAAATTATAATGCGCCGGCATAATTTTCCGAAACCGCATCCCAATTAATCACATTGAAAAATGCATTTAAATAATCCGGACGTCGATTCTGGTATTTTAAATAATAAGCATGTTCCCAAACATCAACACCAAGGATGGGCGTGCCATTGACTTCAGAGACATCCATTAGTGGATTATCCTGGTTTGGGGTAGAAACAACAGATAATCCGGTTTGCCCATTTACAACAAGCCAGGCCCATCCGGAACCAAAACGGGTTGCGCCGGCATTACTAAATTTTTCCTGAAACTGCTCAAACGAACCGAAATTCTTATTGATTGCCTCAGCCAGATCGCCTTTTGGCCGTTTATCACTGCTTTTGCCCATGACATTCCAAAAGAATGTATGGTTCCAGTGCCCCCCGCCGTTATTACGCACGGCTGTTCTGATATCTTCCGGCACATTGTGCAGATTTTTGATTAAATCATCCAGAGATTTTGATTCCAGCTCGGGATGTTTTTCCAGAGCGGCATTCAAATTATTTACATAAGCCGCATGATGTTTACCATGATGAATTTCCATGGTACGGGCGTCGATATATGGTTCTAAAGCATCATAAGCATAGGGCAAAGCTGAAAGTTCGTGTGTCATTGTAATTCTCCTTTTTCTATTTACTATTCATTTGACATGAATCTTGTAACAAAAAAAGAAGATTTTTATTCCAAATAACTGGATTAAATGTATGCAAATTAAAAAGATTAAAACTTCCACGTTATCTTAAAATTGTGAAGATGACTAGGAAGGATTCAAAGCATATAAGTTTACTTTATCTTTGAAGGCAGATCGCTGATACCAATGATTTCAGTAAGCTCAGTTGTGATATTTCCAACCAGAATTTCTGTAGTCATTTTTACGGGGATTTTATATTGATCGTCGCTCAGCCAAACCGTAAGACGTCCTTTACTTTTAAAAATACCCTCGTCCTGTAACAGGGGCTCAATTTTAATGGTTTTAAATTTTCCCGCTTCAACTTCCAGTATTTCCTTTATGTAGACCTGAATCTCTAAATCATAAATTTTGTCTTTTTCATTCGTGGTTAGATAGATGGGTTGTCCTACCTGCAGATCCTGATTACGGATCAGATAAAAAGCGGACAGAATATCATTGACATACGGAGGAATTTTTATGATCTCATTTTTGCGTTTTCGTATTTTCATATTATCTCTATAGCGGATAAATTCGATATTAGCTATAGAATCAGCATGATTATAATCCACAAACAAATCGGCCTTATAACTGCCTTCACGCAATTTTTTTTCAAAGCGAAGCGGATACAATCGATCATAATCCAAAAATACATTCACCTCATCCCGCACTTTATACACCCAGTCAAATCCTGAAGCGCTGCGGGCTGTGGTCTGAATATGATAGTACTTCTGATTGTTATTTTCTCCGACGGAAAGCACCTTCATTTCAGCATATCCAGCCTTGATAAAACCATATCTGACTTTAAAGATGAGTCGTTCCCCTAATTTGAATGCCTTATTTGTGTAAATAATTGGCGCGCTGCCTGTATTTATGCTTAATGAATTGTTACGAGTATTTCCTGCTGTTGAGTCTTCTTCCGCTGACACAATTTCTTTGGATTTGGCTTGAATAGCATCAGGATTCATATAATTTAAAAATAGAAACGGTAAGCTTAATAAAATTACACACACCAGTCTGGATGTTAATTTATTCATTCTGGCATTGTCCTTAAAATTGTAAGATTCCGGCATTTTCTTTATTAACATCAAACATCACTAATAGTTCAATCCCTCTGCTCATGACCTGTTAATAATTGATTATCATACAGATTTTTATATACCCGGCTTTTCTTATACAATTCCTCGTGTGTACCCATTGCTTCTATTTGTCTATCGTTTAGCACAACAATTTTGGTTGCATTCCTAATCGTTGACAGTCTATGCGCAATAACAAGTACGGTTCGGCTTTGTAGGAGTTTGTCGATGGCTTCCTGGACAAGTCGTTCAGATTCCGTATCCAGTGATGATGTGGCTTCATCCAGTATTAAAATGGGCGGATTCTTTAAAATGGCTCTGGCTATTGATAATCGCTGTTTCTGCCCGCCCGATAATCGTACGCCTCGCTCACCAATATGCGTATCCAAACCATTTTCCATCTTTTCAATGAACTCCCAGGCATTTGCCGAACGCGATGCTTCTATAATGGCATCATCGGTTACATTATTCAAACCATAAGCAATATTCATCCTGATAGTATCATTAAATAAAACGCTCTCCTGGGTTACAATACCCATCAATCGCCGTAGAGATTTTAATTTTAAACTGCGAATATCAATGCCATCAATTTTAATTGAGCCTTTATTAATCTCATAAAATCTCGGCACCAGATTAACAAGAGTGGTCTTACCTGAACCACTATGCCCAACAAAAGCAACCATTTCGCCCCGATTAATAGTGAGATTGATGTTTTTCAAAACGTGCTGTGCTTCATCATTATAGCTAAAGGTAACATTCTGAAATTCAATGGTATCATTAAAATTTTTAATATCAACTGCATCAGGTGTATCATATTTTTCCGGTTCTGTTTCAATAATCGATATTACTCTTTCCGCAGCCGCCATACCTGTCTGAATAGTATTATTAATCCCGGAAAAGGTTTTTATCGGCTGGAACATGGTGAATAAAAAGAGCAGAAATCGGACAAAATCTTCAGCGTTTAATCCACTGTGGCTGAAAACCATATTACCTCCGTACCAAAGCAGGAAAACGAGTATCAGAACTAACAGCACTTCATTAATGGGTGAAGTTGCAAGTTTAAGCTGGTTTGCCCGAAAAAGATTTTTATAATGCTTGTATGTTGCCTGATGAAATTTATCAATTTCCCTGTCTTCATTGGAAAAGGCCTTAACAATACGGATGGCTGATACCGCTTCCTGAAACCTTTCCATAACTTCAGCAATTTTTTTAAATACCCGACGACTTCGCCGCCGCATACCCTGACCAATTTTTATGATAGCGGTGGCGCTTAATGGCAAAACAAGGAGTGTAATTAAGGATAGTTGGACGTCAATTAAAAATAAAATCACCACATTAGATATTATCTGAATAGGTGAAAGAATCATAGGGCCAAAATTGCTATGCAAAACATTCCTTATGGCTGCCACATCATTAAAAACAATTGAGGTAAATTCTCCGGTATGTCTTTGATCAAATAATGGTATAGGCAAATGCATAATCTGTTCATGCAATCGGTTACGCATATTCATTATCACCCGGACTTCAACAAAATTCAGCAACACCGAACGTAAATAGTCAATTATGTTTTTGAGCAGAAAAGAAAGAAAAATAACGAGACATAATATTTTCAGTGTATCGACTTGTGTATCCCGGATTAGAATACGCTTTATCTGGAAGTTTATTTTATTATAAAGATCAAATTCTTTAGTCGAATCAAAAATCTTATCTAGTTTTTCCTTTTTAGATACTTCAGCAGGCTGACTCGCAGTGCTATCCGCAATGGGCTGTGAAACATAGTCAGAAGAGAATAATTCTCTTACAAAATCAACTGAAATCCATAATGAAAGGTTGTTAAAGAGCACATAGAATAATGTAAGCAATAGTGAGGTTGCAATGGATTTCCAATAGGGTGCAATAAATTTTATGACTTTGAAATATAACTGCATTCTTTTTATTTCAATCTACTCATATGATATATATTCAAATTAAAGCATTCACGGTGAATAACCAACTTTTTACAGCGCTTATCAATGGCTATCTCAAGCTAGTGATATGCGTTGATTTTATTGTTCAATATTATAAAAGATCTTCCGGGTATGTACGAGATCCTCTTTGGTATCTATTTCCCACCATTTCCCGGTAGATGGCACAAGGCCCTTAAACGCATAACCTTCATCAACCGCCTCTTTGATGATTTGTTCGTAATAGGAACCGACGTCTTTACCCTGAATATGTTCATCCAGTTTTGGAAGAAAATAATTTATTGAAAATTCGGGACTGATCCGGTAAAAATTTATCGTTTTAAATTTATCCCCATAATTAAACTGATCAACCTGATTTTTTTTCAGAAACATTTTCAGAACCTGGCCGCTTTTATCCAGCGAAACAACCGTTCCATCCATTTGACTTTGATATTTATCGACCAACATTATATCAGAATCACCACAATCAATCAACTGCTTAATTATCGAATTATCACAATAGACATCAGCCTCGAACAAATAAAATCCATTGGCCATATATTCCCTGGCCAGCCAAAGTGAGTAAATATTATTGGTACTGTCAAATATTTCATTATTAACAAATACAAAATCAGCCTTGCTATTAAATTTTTGTTCAAGATGATCCTGAAGTTTATCAGCCATATAACCAATCACAACAACAATTTTTTTAATACCTGATGTAATCAACGCTCGAACCAGATTTTCTATTATCGTATCGTCGTGCACAACCGTCATTGGTTTGGGATTTTCCAGACTCAGTTCTTTCAGCCGGCTGCCCCGGCCTGCCGCCAGAATAATTGCCGTTTTCTGCTCTTTCAAATCTATTATTCTCCTCTTTGGGATAACACTTCATCCACTTTATTTTTAACACGTTCTGCAGATTTTCCATCGGTGTAAGAAAATATATACTCTTTATCTTCCTTGATTTTTTTAAGTCTTTCGATTGAGGGATTCAGCGCCTGTTCAATCGCATCTGATATCTGTTCCGGATCCTGGATGTGGATGAAAGAATCTTTAAGCCAGGAAGCGCCGCTGTCTTCCAGTACCTGCTGACCGTCGCCGTGTTTTAATTTACTTTCATCCATATCGTAAATGATACCGCAGCGCCCAAGCGCTAAAAATTCATTAATCACACTGGATCCGTCACTGATCATGGTATCCGCAATAAACATGAAGGGCATGATATCATGCTTTTCCGGCCGAACCAGCAAAAAATGCGAATACTTTTTTTGCAGTTCTTCAAACAAACGATGCTGCGCGTGCGATGCATATTTCCCAGACCAGCTATAGGGATGCAGTTTAACAATAATATTGTATTTATCGCCCAATGCTACAATTTGCCTGCCGATATCAAAAATAGATGTCGGTTTATAGGATGGAGCATACAATACGGTTTGGCGATCCGGATCAAGATTCAGACTGCGAAAAATTTCACCCGCATTAAAATAACCATTAAAAAAACGATCCAGTTTTGGCAGACCGACATCCACGATATCTTCGATTTTATCCAGATCATATTTTTTAAATTTATCTGCCCTATACTGACCCTCGATAAAGCAGAGATATTTGGTATTAGACTGTTTTAAAAAATGACGGTAACGCAGCGTCTTAATACCGGGGCCATGATCCACATTGCATAATAATGCTTCGCCAAACCGTTCAGGTTTTTTGATGGGCGCCCCGCAGAATACAGCATCGAATCCCTTGGATTCACTGGTAATCTTGTAGCCTAAATCCCGGTACTTTCTTTCTAGTTTTTTCTGCTGAGAAATCAGAAAAATGTAAAAATAACGTTTACTGTTTTTATCCAAATAAATGGAGAGATCATAATTTTTATCTTTTTTGAATGCCTGATAAATCGGTTCCATGCTCGGCCAGTAATATTCCTGCGCCAGGTAAAACAGAATTTTCTTTTTGCTCATATTTTTTAATTGAATCCCCTAATCAGTATAGCCTAATTTTTTCAGCAAATTCACCGCTTCCGGATTGTTCATAAATTCTTTCACTCGTTCAGCGTGTTCAGGTTTTCGCCAGCGATCCATGGCATGTGCATATATATTTTGAACAGGAGCGGCCCAGTGCATACTTTTTTTGATGTTGGTATTATTTATCCACTCATTTAGATTTTCAGGTTTTTCCTCACCGATGAACTCATATATTCTGACCATTGTTTTCTCAAATTCATTGATCAGATCTTCATATTTAATATTTAACACACTGGGATGATTATCCAGCTTCAAACCTATATTTACATCCTCAATCCAGCGCTCGACCGAAATCCAGTATTGATCCGGCTTATGCTTTGGATGTTTCGATACAACCACTGCCCTGCCGTCCCGGAGAATATTAATCAATTTTACACGATCCTGAAAATAATCCAGAATTTTCTCAAATGACCGGACATGCTTCGGCGTTTTTTCCAGCCAACGTTTTGCAGTTTTAGGAATCCTGTGAATTATGAATTGCAAATACAATCGATCCAGCCGCGTTGGGCGCCATTTTTTATTTTCTTCATTATGACTGCTAATATTTTCCCAGCGATCAAAGGCATAGGTCTGATTCGGGATGGCATAAATATTCGGATGAGCGCCAAGAATCGATAATAATATGGTTGTACCGGAACGCGGACAGGCGCCGATAATGATAGGAATTCCTGTAAATTGTTTTTTTTCTATCCGGCTGCCCAGTTTAATAATAATCGGATTTATTAACTTTTTTAATGGATTTATCATAATTATAATTCGTTTGCCTCTAAATTATTCGTCATCAAATATCTTCTTTACGCTTAAATCACTGGTACGGGACTTCCATTCTTTTACAGGCGTGCGCCAGTCACCGTAATGGCATTCCAGGTAGCCCTCATAATCTTCCGGAACCCAAAACTTGCATCCGTCAAATTCAATCTGTGTTCGATGGTCATAAAATCGCCTCGGAACAGCCTTCAACACCGGCCGTTTATCTGAAACAGTCCAGAAATATTCATCCCCCACAGGATCTTTTATAAAAATATCCAGCAAACTGAATTCCTTTAGGAAATGAAATTTACATGTTTGTATCCGCAGAATACGGTTGGCGCCTTTTTTAAAGAAATCAACATCGCGTTTAAATTTACGTATCCTTGTCCGGTAGCCAGCTTTCCAGAATTTTGATCTGACTGCCAGCAGTTGCTTTTCATATGCGCGGGTGATGGTAATATCCATGTCCGTATCCCAGGGCAACAGGCGGTTTTCCCGAACAATACCCAGCAGCGTGCCCGCTTCCAATACATAGGGAATATTGGCCTCTTCAAGAATGTCAGCGGCTTTATGAAGCAATCGCATGGCTTTATCCGCTGTTTCACCAACCAATTTCCTTTTACCACCCATAATTTTTTACCTTAAATATCCCGGCCTGAACATACTATGATAGACCACCTGCATTTTTCTAAACAGGTTGATGGGCTTTCGTTTTTCGGCTTTTATATTTTCATTACTAATCTGTTCGAGTTCTCTAAACACCCGCCCGCTTATCTTGCCATCCAGATAGGGATTAATTTCCGCAAGATGGCGCTGCCGGTTCACCTTAAATTCAACCGGATTATTAAAACACCGGTCCAGGGCAGGTCTCAATTCATCCGCTTCTTTAATATCAATACCTTTATCCGGCCGGGCTTGTGTCCGGAATGTAATGATTGGTTTATCCAGAACCATATATTCATAAATCACAGATGAAGTATCTGAAATCATCACATCGGATGCATGCAGGTATGGCGTTATTTCCGCATCGGTCAAAACCAAAGCTTTTAATTTATCGAGTGCCCGATACGCCTGTATCACTTCAGTGTCCATTAGCTCATGAAATTTAAAAATCCAGAATTCATCATCCTTCATTATCTGTGGAATAATATCTGTTAAAGAGCTCGCTGATTCATGTTGTACGCTGAAAGTCGGCGCATATAAAACTATCTTTTTATTTTCCGGTAGATTTAATTTTTTCCGGATATTTTGCGCAGGATAATTTAGAATATAATCTATCTTCGGCCAGCCGGTTTCTCTAATTAAGAAATTACCATATCTATCCTGTAATTTCCTGAATCTTTCCGTAACATACGGTCCCGAGGTAAGATAGACGTCAAAGAAATGCCTGATTTTATAATGTACAGCCTTTTCCACGCCCAGACCGTGAAAGAGCTGCACTTTTTTACCCGGGATACGAAAATCCACAAAATTTCCAGGACACAACACAAAATCCGGTTTAAACTGTCTGGCATCTTTTAATCGGGTCAATATTTTCTCATTATGCCAGTCTTCCGGTTTACGGTCACGTACCTTTTCAGATACATAAAACCGGTAATCTGCCTCCTGCTTATCCAGATATTGAGCAAGCGGCTGAATAATCGGTATGGAATAAGCTTTAGCTATATAAAAGAGATATTTCATATTATTCTAAAATTTCCAGCACTTTCTGATATACTTTATCCGGATCAATACCAAAGGAATCATCCTTCAATGAATCATGCTGTTCATTAAAAAAATGATAATGACCTTCAAACATTTCCGGGCTCCAGCGATACGGCTTAATGCTGCCAAAAATTGCTATGGACGGCGTTTCAGTTGCTACAGATAAATGATTAAGCCCGCCATCATTACATATCAACAATGCCGATCGTTTTAACATGGCTGCAGCCTGATTCAGATCAGTCGCCGGCGCCATTAATGGTTTCTGATTCATTAGTTCAAACAAGGCGTCCGCGTCTTCTTTTTCATTGGGCGCCCATAAAATAACAATTTTACAATTCAGATTCTGTAAAATCATTTCGCCCAAACGGGCATAAGCATTTAGATTCCATTTTTTACGGGCAACCGGGCTGCCGGGAGAAAATATAATAATTCTTTCCTCATCAAAGCCAGATTGTTTTAACCAGTTATCAATATATTCTTCGGATTCCGGTTCGATATTAAAATAGAGTTTGTGCGGTTCTTCGGTGATTCCCAATGGCAGCAGGGCGTCAAATTTCATGGATGAGTGGTAACGAACCGACTGTCTTTCCGCTTTAAGATTATAGAGAAAAGCATATTTTTTATGTTTAAATCCAAGCCGGAATTTCGCCCCGCTGAACCAGGCCATCTGGGCTGAACCAAATCCGCGGATCTGGTCGATAATCAGATCATAATTCCGTTCCCGGATGCGCATGATCAATTTGATACGTTCGGGAACGTAACGCCAGCCTTTGCCTTCTTTAAAGGTAACCAGTTCGTCCAAATAGGGGTTTTTATCCAGGACAATCCGGTATTTTTGCTTTACCAGATAATCAATTTTTGCATCCGGAAATTTTTTACGC
>JAFGKZ010000175.1 GCA_016928315.1 Calditrichaceae bacterium | reverse complement strand
TAAAAAATAGGGATAAAACTCATTACAATCTGAAAATAAAGATTTGAGGCCGTATCGCCTACGGCATAGCCAATTTTTTCTTTTAAAGATAAATGAACTGAATTATTATCCACCAGATACTCCAAAAATTAATGATTGGTTTTTATTGCTAAATTACAGAATAACAGCCTACTCATGAAATTATGTTTTACTCAAATTTTTAATTAGTTCAAAGTTTATTGAACCGTTTTAATATAAAAGAAAATCACTACTTAAGTCAATAGTAATTCCTGTCAATGCGGATACTAAATCCCTGTTGATATTTACTAATTTACTGAAATTGTTAACAACTTTATGTTTTATTTTTCTTCCAGCATCTTAAGAAGATTTTCTTTCCAGGACTGGTATGCTTCTTCGTATTGTTTAACTGAATCCACATTTGGATGTAATTTATCTATTACTCTTAATCCTTTAAAGGCATCACTTTCTTTTGTATAATAACCGGCGCCGATGCCTGAACCACGAGCTGCTCCCTGGGCGCCATCGGTATTATAGATTTCCAGATCAACATTACAGGTATTCACAAAAGCGTCTTTGAACACATCGCTCTGGAATAGATTGGAATCACCGGCACGCACGACATCAAAGGCCATACCCATTTCTTTCATAATATCCAATCCGTATCGGAATGAAAATACAATCCCTTCCTGGGCAGCACGAACCAAATGACCAATCGTATGAATATTGAAATTGATGCCTGAAAAATGACCATTCAGTTCTTTATTCTTCAGACTGCGTTCCGCGCCGTTCCCATATGGAAAACACTGGACGCCATTGGAACCAATCTCAACTTTTTCCGCCATATCATTTAACTGATTGTATGAATACTTGTTTTCCAGAATGGTTTGTTTAATCCAACTGTACTGAATACCCGTGCCGTTAATACACAGCAGAACACCATTTCTTAACTGATCTTTTGTATAATTTACATGAGCAAAGGTATTGACCCGGCTAAATAGATCGACCGCATTTTTATCGGTAACCCCATAAATCACCCCGGATGTGCCAGCTGTGGCAGCCACTTCACCGGGATTAAGGACGTTCAATGATAACGCATTATTGGGCTGATCCCCGGCGCGATAGGTGATGGGTATGCCCGGCTTAAGTCCTAATTCTTTTGCGGCTAGCTCCGTTAAATTTCCCTGCTGCCCGAATGTTGGAACGATATCAGCTATCAATTCCTTACTGATCCCATAAAAATCCAACAATCTCTGAGCAACATCTTTCTTTTCAAAATCCCAGAAGATGCCTTCACTCAACCCCGAAATGGTTGTACAGATTTTATCGCTCAGGCGCATGGCGATATAATCTCCGGGAAGCATAATCTTATAAATCTTTGTAAACACATCTGGCTGATTCTCTTTAATCCATTTTAATTTTGATGCCGTAAAATTACCGGGGGAGTTTAAATAATTATTCAAACAATATTCACCGCCTAGTTTATTGAATGCATCATTTCCAATTTCCACAGCCCGGCTGTCGCACCAAATTATAGAAGAATACAATGGTTTTTTATTTTCATCCACAACCACCAGCCCGTGCATTTGGTAGGACACGCCAATTGAGATAATTTCATATTCTCTCGATGAAATTTGCGCTAACATATTTTTGGTTGCAATAACCACATGCTCCCACCAGCTGTCCGGATGCTGTTCAGCCCAGCCCTTTTGCGGGGAATTAATTTTCATTTCCTGCTTCGGTGAAAAATCCGAGCTGACCATTTCGCCGCTATCCGCATCAATCAATGAAGCTTTAATGGATGAACTGCCTACATCATATCCAAGTAACAATTTCTGCATTATCTAATACTCCCATTTTTTCATATCTTTGAATTATTTTTACCTATCGCCTGTTTTTTAAAGTCTTACCATTTATTGAAGGAATGATTTACAATGAATAAAATTAATAAATCAAAACAAAATTGAATCACTTAAAACGGTTCAATTTGTACAATTGCAAATATCGGATATTATTGCTAATGATACAAGAAAATTTGTAATAAAAATAGTATGAACAGAACAAATAACCTATTTTAAATTATCGATTTATTGGTTTTTCTTAAGAATATTTCTATTTTATTTAAAATTTCTGAGGATAAAAATTCCAGACTTTCAGATTCATACAAAACTTTCGCCTGGTCTATTTTAAAATCAGCAGTGGCATCTCTGCCGTTTAACACTATCTTTCCAATTGCATATTCATCCCAATTAAGCCGATCCGGATTATTAAAAATTATTTGTATAGGCTTTCCCCTGAATTTGCTTGTAAATACTATCTGGTCATTTTGATTAAATTGTTCTCTTTTCAATTTTGGATGGATACACAACAAGCCTTTTTCACCCCGGATTCCAAAAATTTGTGTAACCAGAGTGATCAGAAGCCAGGCCGGAGATGCCGTTAAGTACATATAGCGTCCATGATCTTCCGGTTCAAAATAAGAGGGAATCCCGGGAAAAATTCCGGCCGTTCCCGAATTCATACACAAATCAAAAATATCATCCAGTATTTGATGGCCTTTACAGATGTAGCCGGAATTAAATAAGCCATACATAAACATAATATTCTGCTGCATCCATTTGCTGCCATGTTCCTTATGCCCGTATACAAATCCTGTAATTCTTCCGAGATTGAGTTTTAATTCTTTAAAATCCGTACAAAGGCGCAAACCTTTTTTGCCGTTCTCTTTAAGGTATCGATTAACAGCCGAGTATATTTTTGGAATTTGCTCATTCGTGGCAGCGCCGCACATAATCGGAATAACCTGGGAAGTCAAATCCATCCTTACACCCAATTCATGGTCGCCATGAACCGGCTGCCCATCATTATCATAATGACCATTAAAGAATGATTCACCATCTTTGGTACAAATCCATTCTTTTTCTCTTATTTGTTTAAAAACCGACTCTGATTTTTCTCTTAAATCTTTTATCAGATCCTGTATATTTACTTTTACTTTCTTTCCATTAACATCATGTTTTACTGAATCGAAATATTTTTTCAACTGATTCTGTTTTTCAACAGGATTGTTATAGTTAATCAAGTTTTGATTTGGAAGCCTGTCGAGCAGGGGGAGTATTTCTGAAAAAATTTCTATTTGTTCAATTTTCTTTTCGTATAAATCCTGCAGTAAATCTGCCAGCAGAGTCAGGTTATACCCATAAAAACTGTAAAAGCAAACCGATTCACCCCGTTCTCTGGCCATATCAAGCGTATCATTCCAGTCAGCGCCTTCTAACAGTAAGATATTATGTTCACCCACATTATAAAAGGCTGAAAGCTGTTGAATTAGAATATGTTCAAATATAGTGGCCTTATATATATCATTGTCATTTGTTTTTTGAATGGTACCGTATGCTTCATTCCAATTTAAGTCTCTGCCTCTACTGCGATGAGTAAATTTATCTTTCCAGTAGGTTGATTCCTGAAAGAGAATATCATAATCACCACTTTGCTGGATATAGAAATTAAGAACGAATGCCGGCCATACGCCATGATCACTCCAGGTTCTCGGTACGTTATTCCTGTCTGCCTTAAACTCACCTGATTGGTTGCCAATTATAGTAGCATTGCTTCCGTCAATTCGAATACCACGAAAACTATTAATCATTTCTTCACGGGCATTTTTCGGATCGACCAGAAAGATGGAAAGCAGATCCTGCCATAGATCACGCCAGCCCCGGCCGCCGCGGCCATAGCCAAAATCAGGAAGATACGAATTCCCATAAATCTGCCGGCATTTTAACTGAAAAGACACCCAGCGCATCCAATTATCAAAATCACTATTAGATGTTTCAAACCGTACGTTATTAACCAAATTTTGCCAGTAGCTATGTGTTTTATCTAGTCTCTGATCGACCAAGTTAACAGACGCATACCTTTTGCGCCATTTCTCAATATCGCTTTTATTTTCTGTTATGCCATTGATTAAAATATAGGTTGTACTTTGACATGGATTGAGCGTAATTTTCTTAAACCGTAAAGCGCTGACCGCTTCTTTGCCTTCAATCATATCGCCGGTTTTTGATAATGAGTCTTTTTCCGTATAAACAGCTTCAGGATTATCCAGGCTCCCGCCCTGTCCGATAAATTCATACAGGTCACCCCAAACTGTTTCAGGCTTATATCCATTGGCAGTATAACCGATTGAAATATATTTGGTTTGATTGACGGTATGCCCTCTCTCATCATGAACAATGGTCGGAAAAACCATAACGCCGTCTTTGAGTATATGGGTTCTCTGAAACATGGTGGTTACCTGGCGGTGATCTCTGATGTTATCCGCGTGTCTGCCAAAAATGGGCATGGCGGAGTATGGGATAAATGTAAGCTCTTCATTCCCGGTATTGGTGATTGTTACTTTCATGATTTCAACGGGATCATCATTGGCGGGTACAAAGACAATAATATCCGATTTAATACCAAGCTTATGATTGCAGCGGGTGAGTGTGAATGAACCGATTTTACCAGTCGCTTCAGATCGATCCCGGTCGGCGGTCCATTTTTTACTTTTCTGAAAGGCGCTGCTTCCGGCCGCGGACCATGGTTCACCTTTTTCCGGTTTGATCCAGAAATTCCGGCCGCTCACGGTTCTGTGCAATTCTTCAGTAACTGTTGCAATGGTAAGATACTTATCAAAGCTGCTGCAAATATCGCCTTTTAATTCCGGTGTAACAGAGCATTTTAATCCTTTTTCATTCATCAAAGGAAAATATAACCGTGAAATGTACTCCGCATCCGGAGCAATAAATGTTCCGTTATTGTCCGATGTAAATTGCCATAATGGCCCCTCATTATTACGCGCGGCTAACCCACCGATTTTTTTTGTATCCGATTTCACACTCGCCAATCTTAACTCCTGTATCATTCTAATTGAGAATTAATGTCTGGACTGCCTGAGCATCAATAGTAACACTGGCAATGCTTTCACCAATATTTAACTGGTAATTTATTTGTTTATCACCCTGATTTAGCAGATTAACAGATATGGTTCCATCCGGATTTAAACAGGCTGTAGCCATTAAATCATTAACCGGATTGTCCAAACCAATTCTGTATGCTCCGGGCCGGATATGCCGGGAAAAATGTTTCATTACATAATAAAGCGGCGTATAGTACACTTCATTGCTACCGGGTCTTACAATAACAGGCGCAATGCACCAATTT
>JAFGKZ010000174.1 GCA_016928315.1 Calditrichaceae bacterium | reverse complement strand
TCCGTATCTTACTTTTAATTAAATAAACTCAATACGTAATCAAATGAATTTCCAAATTCCTTTTCTAAAACAACGCGTTAAATTTTCTGATTTAACATCCTTTACACGGCAGTTTGCCGCTATGAGTGAAGCACGGATTTCTCTGGTACGCATTCTGGATATTCTATCCATGCAAACAGAAAATGCAGCATTAAAGAAAATCCTCGTACAGGTTAAAAATGAGGTGCAGGGCGGTAAAACCCTTGCTGATTCTTTTGCCAAATATCCCCATGTTTTCTCAACTTTTTACCTGAATATGATTAAAGTCGGGGAAATGACCGGTCGGCTGGATTATATGCTGAATCGTGTGGCCATTTACCTGGAAAAAATCAATGCCCTGCGCCGAAAACTCATTCAGTCCCTTTCTTATCCCACGCTGGTAGTTTTTGTAGCGGTTGGCGCTGTGACATTTCTATTGACCTATGTCGTCCCATCCTTTGCCGATATGTTCCGCGATTTTGACGCCGAACTACCGGCCATAACACGAACTTTGATGAAGTTAAGTGGTTTTGTAACATCCAAACTCTGGTTGATCGGCTTGGTTATAGTTGGGATTATATTTGCTTTACGAGCCTATTTTAAAACAACAGCAGGCATTCGATTTAAGGATATGCTGATTTTAAATCTGCCCATTTCCGGTACGATTATTCGCAAAAATTTTGTAAGCCGATTTTCACGAACATTATCAATTCTATTGGAAAGCGGTATTCCTTTACTGGATGCTTTACTGGTTACCAATGATTCCATCAGCAATTTGATTGTTAACCAGGAAATCAAGCAGATGCACTTCTTTGCAGAAAAGGGAGAGATGCTAACCAAGTCTCTTAAAAAATCCAAAGTATTTCCACCCATGGTTACACAGATGATTCTGGTAGGGGAGGAGACTGCTAAATTGGATCAGATGCTTTCCAAAGTAGCCGATTTTTATGATGATGAGATTGAAGCCACTTTAGCAAATCTATCCAGCATTCTCGAACCATTAATAATAATAATTCTTGGATTTGTGATTGGGACAATTCTGATTGCGCTTTACATGCCCTTATTTGATCTGGTGAATATTATCCCTGCATAATTCTACCCACCCTTAATCCCTCCCTGCGAGCAGGAAGGGAAGAACACAATCTAGAATTAGAAGGAATCCTAAATAGGGTGGGTCAGATTAAAAAAATAATCCTGAAATCCATTGATATTAGTCCCTTGAATTGTTATTTTAAACGTAACTCGCAGTCGCAATAACGCTTTGTATATTTAGTAATTTTGGAAATATTTAGAGGTTGTATCATGAAAAAATTCCTCAAAAACGATGAAGGCTTCAGCATGCCTGAATTACTGGTGGTTATAATCATTATCGGCATTCTGGTACTTTTGGCTTTACCTAAGTTTTCTTCCGTTGTATCCAAGGCAAAAGAAACTGAAGCTAAAATTCAGCTCAAACATTTACAGTCCCTGGAAGAAGCGTACTTCTATGAAAAAGACACATACACAGATAATCTGGCCGCCATGGGTTTTGAGCAGGTTCGTTTGGTCACAGATGGCGGGGAAGCCCGCTATAAAATAGAAGTTACTATAGCTAATTCTTATGAATTCCTGGCCCAGGCGACTGCTGTAGTAGATTTTGATAAGGATGGCACTATGAATGTGTGGACGATTAACCAGGATGGTGAATTAATGCAAACCGTTCCGGATTAATTATAAAATATATATATTTTATAACTTTTCTATAATATAAAAAAGAGAAAGTTTAAGGATTTAATATGCCTTCCCTTTTAGTTAGGGAAGATGGTCCGCCAGCTGGCGGATAGGATGGGTAAGAAAAAAACTATCCTATCAAAAAAATCGGAAAGGCAGATAGATAAGTGATTAAAATCCATCCAACCATAAATCAAAGAGAGTAAAACATGAAATTTACCTTGTATCTCATTCTGTGTATCCCGTTATTACATTTTTGTGTATCCAGCCCTAAGCTGCATGTTGAAAAATCGCTTAAAACCGCGATTGAAGATACCACCTTTGCTGTGATCAATTTTGATTATAACGGGGCACAACTGTCATCAGCCAACGCTAATAATGCCGCGGATCAATTTGCGTCGGAATTTTATATTCAAATGAAAGCAAAGGTTGTTGATCGTAACATTGTACGGGAATTGCTCCGGAAAATGGAATTGAGTTCAGCAAAGCGTCTTTCATCAGCCCAAATTCAGAAAATTGCTTCCGATTTGAATGCACGGTATTTGATATTTGGAACACTCGTTTCTCTGCGTACCATGGAAGAATATTATGATGATAATAAGGTGGAAATAAAACTCACCATCCGTATCATTGATAGCATGACCGGCGAGGTGGTGGCTATGGTGCAGAATCAAAAATCAAGCAAAGAAAATGTGAACATTCTGATACAATCTTTGGTCAATGATGCTATCTTTTTTCTAAATCGTGAAGTATAAATTTCATGGTTGCTTCGTTTCAGGATTATTATCAGCTTCTATTGCTAGTATTAATTGCAATTACTATCTCATTACCGTTTCGTTTTATCGTCTTGCATTTTTTGTTTCAAACGAACAAAAACCTAAAACATATAATACCTGTCCTTAGCTGGATAAAAAATTCCGACGAAATTCGATGGATAAATTTGTTTTTTGATTTTATCTTTCCGGCCCTGACTTTTGTCCATATCTGGCATTCAGAGAACCTGTTAATATTAAGTCTAAAATTAGTACTCATCGCCACATTGATATCTTTAGGTTTAATTGATTGGTTCATATACCGTTTACCAAATTTATTGCTGATTGTTGGATTGATTATTACTGTATTATTACTTGTTGTTAATTCTGCGATATATTTAAATCATGTATACGGCGCCATTATTGGTTTCGGAATTGGATTCGGAATTCGTATACTGGGAAAGATGTATTATAAAAAAGAAGTATTCGGCGTGGGTGATGTTAAACTGCTAGGGTTTTTAGGATTATTAGCCGGCTGGAATTTTTTCTTCCCTGTTTTCTTTATGGGTATGCTCATAGCCAGTATTTATAGTGTTATTGCAATTTTATTTAAAAAATTGGACTGGAAAAGTAAAATTCCATTAGGTTCTTTTTTTTGTATCGCGCTCATTATATTCCAGATCATTGATCAAAAGTGTTTGGATTTTATTTATCAAATTAATTAAGTTGAATAATTATGCAAAATGAACTTAAAATAGCATCACTTAGCAAGGTTGTAATCGATCCCTCTGTTTTGGAATTAATACCAGCACCTTATGCCCTGGAAAACAAGGTCGTACCGGTTAAAATTGAAAATAACAAACTCATTGTGGCTATGTCCCATCCGGATGATTTTTCTCTGCTCAGGGAAATGATGCTGATGACCGGCAACAATATTCAGCCTGTTGTGATGGATGAATCTGAAATTCTAACGGCTATAGCCCAATCCTACAAAATAAAAATCCCCAAAGCCAATGGCAGATCCCAGGTTAAAGAGTTTAAAGTGGTTGATAAGATATCGGAAGATTATGCCGAAAAAGGGCAGATTATTGAAGATATTTCGATCATCAACCATATTAATGAAATAATAACTAAAGCTGTAAACTTAGGCGCCAGTGACATCCATTTTGAACCGTATGAAAAAATGTTCCGGGTGCGTTATCGGATTGACGGAAGGCTGCAGGAAGCGCATAAACTTTCGATGGATAAGAAATTTGCCTATATATCCCGCTTAAAAATAATGGCGGAACTGGATATTGCCGAAAAGCGCAGACCACAGGATGGACGCATCCGCATGGAAGGCGGGAAGAGAATAATCGATATCCGTGTATCAACCTTGCCAACCGATTTTGGTGAGAAAGTCGTTTTACGTCTGCTGGATAAATCATCCTTTAAACTGGATATGGATAACATCGGTTTTACAGTTCAAATGAAACAGCAGTTCGAGGACGTCTTAAAATCACCTTACGGAATGATTCTTGTGACCGGTCCGACAGGCAGCGGTAAGACGACAACGCTTTACACAGCCTTAAGTTATATTAATAATCCTGACGTCAATATAATGACGATTGAGGATCCTATTGAATATAATCTTTCCGGTATTAATCAGAGTCATGTGCGGGCGGATATTGGATTTACCTTTGCCAATGCTTTGCGTTCTTTTTTACGGCAGGACCCGGATATCATTATGGTGGGTGAAATACGCGACTCTGAAACCGCCGAGATTGCCATACGGTCAGCATTGACTGGTCATTTGGTATTGAGCACTCTGCATACCAATGACGCGCCTTCCGCTATTACGCGCTTGATAGATATGGGTATTGAACCATTCCTGGTGGCCACCTCCTTAAAAATGGTCATGGCTCAGAGATTGGTTAGAAAAGTTTGTTCACATTGTAAAACTGAGACGACCATTGATCCGGTTTTAATCTCCCGCCTTGGAATTGATAAAGATACTAATCCTAAATTTTATAAAGGGCAGGGTTGCGATGAATGCAGTGAGAGCGGTTATTCTGGACGGACAGCCGTAATTGAAATGCTGCCGATCTCGGATAAGATATCTGAGTTAATTGTAAAAAATCCCACGGCGGCACAGATACGCAAAGCGGCTGTACAGGAAGGCATGTTATCCCTGCGCCAGCATGGAATGATGAAATTGGGGGAAAGCTTGACTACTGTTGATGAAGTTATGCGGGAAACTACGATTTAGTATTAAAGAGCTTATAATTACTCATCTTCCGGATTGTTTTTGTGGAAAGGATGGGTAAGAGTCCATGGCTGATTTTCTTACTCATCCCCTTTATCCCCTTCTCTAAAAAATAGAGAAGGGAAACGAGTACCTGGTACTTTTAAACTTAACATTAGACATTATAAACCGTTGTTTAGCTGGAAAAATTAAACGCTACAATTCCTTCCATGTTGTTCAGGGAAGGTGGTCCGCCAGTCAGTCAGTAGCCTGATCCGCCT
>JAFGKZ010000173.1 GCA_016928315.1 Calditrichaceae bacterium | reverse complement strand
TGGAATTAATTTAGGAACATATTATTAAATCAATACACGATATCGGAGTCATTAGCGATAAAATTCTGGTAAACAGTATGGCCAGGGTTTTGAGCTCTGCGGGTTTAATGAAAACTTGTTGATACTGATAAACCAGGGCAGACCTTTGCGATTGAGGTAATTGTAATAAACTTGCAGAGTCTAAGGTTGAAAAGACGTTGTTAGGGACTGGTTGTATTGGGTAAAAAACGAAGATGAAATTTTACACTTACGATTAATTTATGAAAAGAAGAAACGAGCGTATCACTGCGCTTAAAATTTTATATGCATTGGAATTTAATCCAATGAGCATAGAAGAACAGATTGATCTTTATAAAACCAATATTCAAGAAGATGTATCTGAATTTGCGACAGATATTATACGTACTACAATAAAAAATAAAGATGAACTTGACGAATTGATCAAATCGCAGCTGCATAATTGGGATTTTAGCCGTGTTGGCGTGATTGACAAGGTACTTTTAAGAATGGCTCTGACAGAATTGAAATATTTTCCTGATATTCCGGTGGAGGTTGCTCTTAACGAGGTTATTGAGATAAGTAAAGATTTCAGTACGGAACGCAGCGGTAAATTTATCAATGGTATTCTCGATGCGATTTTAAAGAAGATACAACCGAATTATGAAAAAAAGAATGTGAAAAAGAAAGCAGATCAGGAAAAGAAATAATCGTATGGCTATTGCAATTATATCTGATATTCATGCAAATCTTGAAGCGCTTGAAGCGGTTTTCAAATACATTGATGCGTATGATATTGATACTATTTATTGCCTGGGCGATATTGTAGGTTATGGCCCAAATCCAAATGAGTGCGTCGGGTTGATCCGTGATCGTTGTGATGCCGTTATTATGGGCAATCATGATTATGCAGCGATCGGATTGGCAAACATCGAATATTTTAATGAATATGCAAAAATGTCCACATATTGGACTATCGAAAATCTCAGCGAAGATAATCTGAAGTATTTAAGAGGTTTGCCATTTTCGCATCAAACCGATAAGCTGGTATTTGTGCATTCTTCTCCAAGTAAACCATCCAGCTGGTATTATGTTTTATCCGTTCAGGATGCCCGAATAGAAATGCAATCGTTTGAGGAGCATATTTGTTTTATTGGACATTCACATGTGCCGGTCGTTTTTACCGGACAAAATTTTAACCGGGAAACGACACAAAAGCTGCAATCGAACCGTAAGTATATTATAAATGTTGGAAGTGTAGGTCAACCGAGAGATGGGAACCCAAACACGTGTTTTACCGTTTTTGATGAAGAAAAAAGCACTGTTCAGTTTGTGCGATTAGAATATGATATCGATGCGACCTATGAAAAAATTGTTAAAGCAGGACTTCCTCTTTTTTTAGCGGAACGTCTTTTGAAAGGATATTAGTTAGTTTATGTTTATAAAAATATTTACATCCATATTTGGAACAAAACACGATCGCGATTTAAAACAGATATGGCCGATTGTCGGTCAGATTAACGAGCATTTTGAAAGTTATAATCGTTTAAGCGATGATCAGCTTAAGGCTAAGACTGAAGAATTTAGAGAACGAATTAATAACGGTGAAACCACGGATGATATTTTACCTGAGGCTTTTGCCGTATTAAAACAGGCCTGTAAACGGCTGGTTGGAAAAACATGGAAAATTGTTGGCCGTGATATCACATGGGATATGATTCCCTATGATGTTCAATTAATTGGCGGGATTATTTTACATCAAGGCAAAATTGCGGAGATGGCTACCGGTGAGGGTAAAACCCTGGTTGCCACTTTACCGATGTATTTAAATGCATTGGAAGGCAAGGGCGCCCATCTTGTTACGGTGAATGATTATTTGGCGCAGCGCGACGCGGAATGGATGGGTGAGATTTACAAATTTTTAGGACTCACTGTTGGCGTTATACTGAATGATATGACTCCAAGCCAACGCCGGGAAGCCTATAATTGTGATATTACCTATGGAACGAATAATGAGTTCGGCTTTGATTATTTGCGCGATAATATGGCTGGTTCTGTTGAAGACATTGTACAGATTCGCGGGCATCATTACGCGATTGTGGATGAGGTGGACAGCGTTTTGGTTGACGAAGCAAGAACGCCTTTGATTATCAGCGGACCCGTGTCGGAATCCACGCATAAATTTAAAGAAATGAAACCGTATGTGGAACGGCTTGTTTCAGATCAGAATCGCTATGTAAGCCGTTTAATTAAAGAAGCTGAAGATTTATTAAAACAAGAAAATCATGCTGAAGCCGCTATGAACCTTCTGATAGCAGAACACGGAGCGCCTAAGAATAAACGTTTGTTCAAACTCTATCAGGAACCCGGTATTAAACGTATGATTCAGGAAGCAGAAAATAATTATTTAAGAGATAAAGGACAAAATAGAACATCGGATGAGCAATATTTTGGCGATCTTTATTATATGGTGGATGAAAAAAACCATGTCATTGACTTGACGGAAAAAGGTCGGATCAGTATGAATCCAAGCGATCCTGAAATGTTTCTGCTGCCCGATTTGGGTGACGAGATTGCTAAAATCGAAAACGATGACATGTTATCTTATGAAGATAAATTATTAAAAAAAGAGGAAGTCCACCGGTTATTCAACCATCGTAGCGAACAGTTACAAAATATCTCTCAGCTTTTGCGCGCCTACTCGCTTTATGAGAAAGATGACGAATATGTTGTCCAGGACGGCAAGGTGTTAATTGTGGATGAGTTTACCGGGCGCATAATGCAGGGCCGGCGCTATAGTGATGGTTTACACCAGGCCATTGAGGCAAAAGAGAATGTGAAGATTGAAAGGGAAACACAGACACTGGCAACTATAACACTGCAGAATTATTTTAGAATGTATGATAAGTTGGCCGGAATGACTGGGACTGCAGAAACGGAAGCTGCTGAATTGTGGGAGATCTATAAACTGGATGTTGTGGTCATTCCCACAAATAAACCCATTGCCCGGATCGATATGGAAGATGTCATTTATCGTACCAAGCGTGAAAAATATAATGCGGTGATTAATGAGATTGAAACCATGCGAAATCTTGGCCGTCCAATTCTGGTGGGAACAACTACGGTCGAAGTATCGGAGACCTTAAGCCGAATGCTCAAGCGTCAGGGAATTCCGCATAACGTTTTAAATGCAAAACAGCATCAGCGTGAAGCCGAAATTGTAGCCGGCGCCGGTGAGCCGGGCGCTGTAACTATTGCCACCAATATGGCCGGGCGTGGAACGGACATTAAACTGGGCGCCGGGGTTGTTGAAGCCGGCGATCCTTCCAAAGGTATTCCGGGCGGTTTGCACATTATAGGCACGGCACGTCATGAAGCACGGCGTATCGACCGTCAGTTACGCGGCCGAAGCGGCCGTCAGGGAGATCCGGGCAGCTCATTATTTTTCCTGAGTCTTGAAGATGAATTAATGCGCTTGTTTGGCAGTGATCGCATTGCCGGTGTTATGGATCGTATGGGTGCACAGGAAGGTGAAGTTATTACGCATGCACTAATCACCCGTTCAATAGAAAAAGCGCAAAAACGAGTTGAGATGCAGAATTTTGCGATTCGTAAACGACTGCTGGAATACGATGATGTAATGAATCAGCAGCGGGAAATTATTTATGACCGCCGCAGGGTGGCTTTAACCCAGGAAGATACCCGGGACGAGGTACTCAATATTCTTGAAGAATTTGTTGATCAGAAAGTGGCTGAATATCTTGGTTCCGGCAGTCATGTCGAAGAATGGGATCTGGATGGATTGGAAGCCACCGTAGGTCATGTGCTTAATGTATCGTTTACGCAGGTGAGAGATAATTTAGGCTCTTATACACTGGACGATGTAAAAAAATATATTCAGGATGAAGCGCTTAAAATTTATGATGCTAAAGAGCAACGTATTGGACGCGAGAGGATGAGCGTGCTGGAGCGTTATTTCATTTTGCGCGTGATCGATGAAAAATGGAAAGATCATCTTTATGAAATGGATATCTTAAAAGAAGGTATTCATCTGCGGGCCTATGGTCAGAAAAATCCGCTTATTGAATATAAACGTGAAGCTTTTGGTATGTTTGAATCGTTGATTTATGATATTAATGAAGAAACCCTGAACTGGTTATGGAAATTTCAACTGCAGGAAGAACCGATCAATCGTGCAGAACTGCGTCAAAGGCAGCGCCAGGAGCGTATGCAAATGATTCATGAAACCTCTACAGGTATGGGCTATCAGGGCGCCGCTGAAACCGTTGGGGAAGAATCAGATATTCAGAAAGCCTCACATGACCGCTCAAATAAACAACAGCCGATACGGGTGGAAAAGAAAGTAGGACCTAATGATCCCTGTCCGTGCGGCAGCGGTAAAAAGTATAAAAAATGTCATGGGGCAGCGGTTTAAATTCGATTAGAGCGAAACATTTTTATAATAGACTATTCGGATTATTTAAAATATTTATATGATGCTTCGTCATTCATTTTACGCATAGTCTGAAATAATTTTATCAATCAATACATCCATCTGAGAATTAACCTGCTGCCTGGAAGGATCTGCATCATACCAGGTTATTATTTCTTTTACACCTTCAGAAAATGGTATGGTTGCCTCAAAATCCGGAACGAATTTCTTTATCTTGCTATTGTCAAAAATCATAGAATGCATTTTATCACCCAGCAAACTGTCACCCCAGTCTTTATGGTAGCGGGCAATAACTTCCGAAGGAACATGGACAATATCCGGTTTTACGCCAATCGCATCGGCAAAATATTGAACAATCTGATTCCAGCTTAATAACTCATCCGATGTAATATGAAATACTTCTCCAATGGCGGCTTCATTACCGAGTAATCCCACGAATCCCTTAGCAAAATCTTTTGAATGGGTTAATACCCACAATGAGGTTCCATCGCCGTGTAGAATAACTTTTTTCCCTTTGCGCATTCGCTCAATCATTGTGTAGTGTTCCTGGAAAGGTAAAGTCGTTCTATCGTAGGTATGCGAAGGGCGCACAATGGTTGCGGGAAATTGATCAAATTTATAAACTCGTTTCAGTAAATTTTCACAGGCAATTTTATCTCGTGAGTATTGCCAAACCGGATTCTCAAGCGGTGTGAGTTCAGTGACAGGTAGTTTTCTGGGCGGTGTCTGGTATGCTGAAGCCGAACTGATAAAGACATATTGTCGGGTGCGATCTTTAAAAAAGTCAATATCATACTGAACCTGTTCCGGCACAAAAGCAATCCAATCGACTACAGCGTCGAACTGCAGATTGCCGATGGCAGCGCTTACTTCTGCGGGATTACGATAATCGGCAATCAGCGGTTTTGCGTTAGCCGGTATTGGCCGCGCAGATTTTCCTCGATTCAATAAATAGAGTTCTATCCCGCGTTCAATGCACAATTCAGCGCATGCTGTACTTATAATGCCTGTGCCTCCAATGAATAAAACTCTCATAATCAATCCCTTAGTTTATTAATAAATAGTAATTAAATATACCATTAAATTAATTATTACAAGAATGATGCCTTCCTGACGAGAAATTCGCCAGCCTGTGCGCATAAGAAATAAGACAATTACGGTTAATCCGGTGAGCATAAGAATACTTATAAAAGCCTCGCTATCCACAGACATGGGACGGATTATTGCAGCCAGACCAAGTACGCCCAATAAATTGAATATATTACTGCCGACTAAATTTCCTGCTGATATGCCATGTTTTTTCTTTACTATAGCGACTAGCGAGGTGGCAAACTCCGGCGCTGATGTACCTGCCGCAACAATGGTTACTCCAATTACCCATTCCGATAATCCAATCACACGCGCTAAATGGCTGGCAGAATCAACTAAAAAATAGCCTCCGCCAATAATTGCCGCTAAACCTGCGATTAATTTTGGGATTTCATACCAACGAAAAGGATAGGTTTCAATTTCGTCATCAAGGGTTTCTTTTTTAATAAAGAGGAGAAACAGATAAATAAACAGGGATATGAATAATACAATGCCTTCCATAAGTGAAAGCGTGTTATCATAAAGAAAATACACAAGCATTATACTGGAAATAAACAAAATAGCGCCATCACGGAAAACTAGTTTGCCCGATGTATGTATGGCCTTAACCATGGCCACACCGCCAAGGATAAATCCCAGATTGAATATATTGGATCCTACAATGTTTCCTACAGATATATCAGCCTGGTTTCGGATAGCCGCCAATAACGTTACAGCAAATTCAGGCGCAGATGTGCCAAATGCCACAACGGTTAAACCGATTACAATTTCGGATATACCTAACCGGCCAGCGATACTGGAAGCCGAATCAACAACCCAAACCGCTCCTCCCCAAAGTGCAGTTATACCGGCTAAAATGATAAGGCCGTCAATAAAATATTCCATAGAGTCCGTAAAAAGTGGTCATAGAATTAGTTATGTAAGACATGGTGAAAATTACATAAAGTTTATTTCTTTTGCAAAATATCTATTTCTTTTATTAGCAGAGGTTTTGCTGTAAATAAACTGATTTCTATAGAGTTTATTTATTCGGATTCAATAATAATTACAAGCGTATCGGGTCATAGAAACGAGATATTCAATTTTTTTCATATTGCCTGAAGAAAAATGATATTTTCGTACTTTCATTTTATTTAGCCAATGATACAATCATGATAATAAATAATAAACAGTGAAGAAACCCAATATTTTTTAATCTAATTATTGATTCTTGAAATATGATTTTTAATATTTGGTTATACGAAATGTTTAACAAACATAAAAAGTTATCTTATGAATCTTTATTATAAAAAAATAGGGCATGGTAAACCTTTGATCATTCTGCATGGGCTGTTTGGCATGTCAGATAACTGGTTGACGATTTCCAAACGCATTGCCAAACGACATACGGTTTATCTGCTGGATCAGCGAAATCATGGCCGTTCACCACACCTTGATGAATTTGACTATACTATTCTTTCCCACGATCTGGAAGAATTTTTACAGCAGCAAAATTTGGATCGGGTTCGCATAATTGGTCATTCTATGGGCGGAAAGGCTGCCATGTGTTTTGCCTTAAAATTTCCCGAGAGAGTAGAAAAAATGGTAATTGTAGATATCGCTCTAAAAAAATATAATCATCCATTTTTCAGGAATCTGCTTGATTTCATGGATAGATTTGATTTGCAATCTTATACCGATCGTTCAGAAATTGATAAAGCATTTAAAGACGTTATTCCAAATCCGGCTGTTCGGCATTTTATTCTGAAAAATGTTTCACGCAGGGATGATCATTCTTTTGGATGGAAAATTAATGTGTCCAGTTTATCCCGGAATCTTGATAATATTTTTGCTGAAGTAAAACCGGATAAGCTGTTTTCCGGACCTGTCTTAGTGGTTCGGGGCGCTAAATCGGATTACATTCTCGATGAAGATATGGCTGAAATATCAAAATTTTTTCCGAACAACAAATTGGTGACTATCCCCAATGCGGGACACTGGCTGCATGTAGAAGAAGAAGACACTTTTTGTGAAGAATTAAAATTATTTTTTCATGCTAATTAATAAATAAGGATAAACACGTCTAAGTTAATAGTAAAGGCTTTTGTGAAATTGATGTAATTATTAAAAAATTAAAATTTACAATACTTGTCCGGAAAATTAAAATTACAGTTTTCCACAATGTCCAAAAGCCTATGATTATTATATAGGGGGTGTAAAGGAAAATATGAGAATATTGATCTTAAAAAATATTTACTTTAAAATTATATCACTACCAAATATGACTAAAGGATAAAAAATGAGTAATGTAAAAGAATTAATCTTAAAAAACAGAAGCATCCGGCGATTTAAAGAGAACGAAATCATTTCAACAGAAATTTTAAAAGCATTGGTTGAACTTGCACGTCTATCGCCATCTGCATCCAATAAACAGCCGTTGAAGTATATCATATCCAATGAATCTGAGCGGAATAATAAAATATTTAAGCATCTGAGCTGGGCAGGTTACTTAAGCGACTGGTCCGGACCGGTGGAAGGTGAGCGCCCTGCGGCTTATATTATTATCTGCAATGATAAACGGATTGACAATGGAAATATCGATTGCGATCATGGTATTGCCGCACAGTCTATCCTATTGGGTGCAGTGGAATTAGGATATAACGGCTGCATTATTGCTTCAGTAAACCGGAGTGCATTATGTAACGATTTAGCTATTCCGGATCATCTTTCTGTTTTACTTGTTCTTGCGTTGGGGGCCGCAAATGAACAAGTTCGGAT
Organism: Calditrichaceae bacterium; assembly: GCA_016928315.1. Lineage (GTDB taxonomy): Bacteria > Calditrichota > Calditrichia > Calditrichales > Calditrichaceae > JAFGKZ01. The sequence continues at coordinate 1,993 of JAFGKZ010000173.1, read as the reverse complement.
TGAGCCGACAGATGGAGAGCACGGCATCAAATATTGGCGGGATGAAAACAGCGTGCATCATGTGCCAAAACGCAGTTTAGATGAAGTTATATTTATATTGTATTGATATTATTAGTAAATTAACAGTATTATAATTGTACTACCCATCTGTCTAAAAGCAGAATAATGCAGAGGAAATAGAAATATGGGATTAAAATCGGGCCATTACGTAGCCATATTTGGCGGATCTGTTGCCGGATCCGAAGCAGCCAGTGAATTAGCCAAACGGGGTATTCGTACAGCTGTATTCGAGCAGCATGCGCTTCCCTATGGGAAATTAGAAACCGGTTTACCTATGTGGCATATAAATTTGCGTGACCGCCAGGAAGGTATTATCAATGAAAAACTACAAAATGACTTAGTTGAGTTTGTACCCTTAACCAAATTGGGAAAAGATATCGATTTTAGAGAATTTGTTAACACCCGGAAATTTAGTGCCGTTTTATTGGCAACCGGTGCATGGCGGGATCGTCCAATACCTGTTAAGAAGTTTGATCAATTTATCGGAAAGGGTTTCCATTATCAGAATCCGTTTGTGAACTGGTTTAATCATCGGCATGAACCGGAATATAAGGATATCCGGTTCGATGTTCCGGATGAGACTATCATTATTGGCGGCGGATTGGCTTCGCTGGATGTGGCGAAAATTGCCATGATTGAAATTGTACGTAAAGCTTTGGCAAAAAACGGTACTGATATTAATGTATTAACACTTGAACACAAGGGAATTGATAGTGTTTTAAATGAATTAAACTTAACACTTGATGATTTGGGCGTAAAAGGATGCACTTTATATACAAGGCAGAGTACCCGGCAAATGCCTTTAAATTCCATACCGGATGATGCCAAAGGGGAACAGCTCGAAAAGTTTTATGAAACCCGCAGCAAGATTCTTCGACGGGTTATGGATAAATATTTATTTAACGTGCAGGAACAACGTGTTGCTGTGGAACCAATCAGCGAAGATGGCAGAATGATTGGGGCTGTCTTTCAGGAAACCCGAACCGAGGATGGCAAAATTGTTAATGTGGAAAAATCATACGAATCTGTTAAATCACATTTATTTATTTCGGCCATTGGAAGCATTCCGGAACATATTTCCGGGATTCCGTTAAAAAGTGAAATTTACGATGTGGAAGATACGAAAACCGGAAAAATTCGTGGATATAATAACGTGTTTGCTCTCGGCAATGCGGTAACAGGCAGGGGCAACATCCGGCAGTCACAAACGCATGGCCGGCAGGTTTCAGAGAACATTGCGGATCAATACCTGGCCTGGCAGGAAGAGGATTACGCTGAAATTTTTGATGCCGCTTCAGAGCGTGTGGATTCTCGTGTCGTTTCTATTGGGGAACGCTTGAAGGAAGTGCCGCCGCTGTCTGCGGATACGATGGCAGCTATTCACCAGCAGGTAAAAGAAATGCAGAATAAAGTCGGTTATGATGGTAACTATGACAGATGGATAAAAGAACATTTACCGCCAAGGCTGGAACAAATGATTGGATATACTAAATCATGAAAGACAGAAATATAGTTTACTCTACTGATCCCAATTGGAAAAAAGAAGAGGTTAAAGTACAAAATTCTGTATCAAAATTATCCGACCAGACAGCTTATATCGAAAGGGACAGGAAAAAGCGAGCGGGTAAAGTGGTTACGGTTGTCTCAAAATTACACGGTAATTTAAAAGAATTGCAGAAAGAATTACAGAAATTGTGCGGATCGGGCGGTACGGTAAAAAATGGAAATATCGAAATTCAGGGCGATCATCGGGAAAAAATTGCCGAGTATCTGCAGAAAAAAGGTATCAAAATTAAATTTGTAGGCGGCTGACTTGAAATTAATATATTAAATTTCTTTTTAATAACTGTTAATAGCGTTTTTTAAACATTGAAAGGATTGTCATAGTCTCTTTATAAACGCGATTGATCACACAATGTACTTCATTTTTATT
>JAFGKZ010000172.1 GCA_016928315.1 Calditrichaceae bacterium | reverse complement strand
TAATAGATGATAACATGAAAGCCAGCCATTTTAAATTGCGGGCTTTTTAAATTATTCTGCTATATTGAATATCTTTGAGAATCTGCTTGACTATTGTTCCATTTTATTATTAGTTTTAAGGCGTTTAATGTTATTCCCTTACTTGAGAAAATAAGTAGCATCATATAAATAGATACAACGCTGTTGATTGAATAATGCGGATTAAAAAAATCGATAGGCAATTATCCAATCAATTGCTCAATGTAATCACTATATTCTGGCGATTGAAGATTTTATCGCCCGTTAGTTTTTTGATTAAATGTTTATCTTTATGAAGGAGGGGAAATGAGAACATCAATCGTATCATTTTTAGTCTTCTGCTTTGTTATAATTTTTTCAAACTCGCTCTATGCCGCCGGTCTCGGCATTGCTTTTCGCTTTAGCTCTGGCAGCGTTGATTACGATTTATATGATGGCGACGCCAGTCATTTTGGAATTAATTTTGTATTTGACAGCAATGTCGCTAAACGAAGTGTATTTAACTATCGGTTAAATGCCGGAGTCGAATTTTTCGAACATGAATACGACGTCGATTATGATTATGGCTATTGGTATACAGGCACTGAGTACAATGAAGGCATCCGCATAATGACAGATCATACCTTTGGATTCGGCATTGTTAAAAGCCGGGTTGTCCGGTTATGGTTGGGTCCGAATATTCGTTTTGGTTTCGTCTCAGCGGACGAAGCAGGACTATGCCTTGGCGCAGGCTTAACGGCATTAGGTTTAAATTTTAATTTCGGTCCGGTGTTTACATTGGGTTTGGAAGCCGGTTATCAATATTATGCTGATTTATATTTTGATGATGTTGTAGAAAATGAATATGTGGAAGATTATTATCTTTACGAAGGTTCCAGCGCTGGTCTGAATAGTATGTTTGTGGTAAAATTATCCATTCTATTCAGAATCAATGATACTTACGATGACTTTTTTTAATGTCTGATTTAATGAAGTACAGAACGTTTATCCCGAATACGATTTTTGTTAGACGATTGGCTTTTTGCATTTAATTGATACTACTGTAAATATGATATCTAAAGTTATTACCGCCGCACTGATGGGGATAGACGCCTATCCGGTGGAAGTGGAAACGCACATCGAAGGCGGCATGCCTTATTTTGGTATTGTCGGTTTGCCGGATAATGCGGTTAAGGAAAGCCGTGAACGTGTCGTGGCAGCTATAAAAAATTCCGGCTACCGATACGTTCCGCAAAAAAGAATCACCATTAATTTAGCGCCCGCTGATATAAAAAAGGAAGGATCATCTTACGATCTGCCTATTGCTATTGGTATTCTGACTGCCCAGGGCGATATCGAACAAAATACTTTGGAAGATTATGTTATTTTAGGTGAGTTGGCCCTGGATGGAAGTATCAGGCCTGTTCATGGATGCCTGTCAATTGCCATAAAAGCACGTGAAATGAAATGTAAAGGAATCATTCTGCCGGAAGAAAACGCCCGGGAAGCGGCCATGGGCGCCGGGGAAGTACAAATCTTTCCCATGACTAATTTACTGGATGTGGTTAACTTCCTTAATGGCGATGCAATATTTGAATCATTTAAAATGGATATTAACGAAATCTTCCGGGAAGAACAGAAATCACCTATTGATTTTAGTGATGTTAAAGGTCAGGAGCATGTAAAACGTTCCATGGAAGTTGCGGCAGCTGGGGGACATAATCTGATAATGGTCGGCCCGCCCGGATCTGGTAAAACGATGCTGGCTAAACGCTTTCCCACTATCCTGCCGTTGATGTCTTTGGATGAAGCCATCGAAACTACCAAGATTCATTCGGTAGCGGGATTGATGCCAGCAAATCATGGATTGGTGGGTATCCGGCCATTCCGATCCCCGCACCATACAATTTCAGATTCCGCTCTCGTTGGTGGCGGTAAATTTCCACGACCAGGTGAAGTGAGTCTGGCTCATCATGGCGTTTTATTTTTAGATGAATTACCGGAATTTAAAAAGAATGTGCTGGAAGTTATGCGCCAGCCGATGGAAGATGGTCAGGTGACCATCTCGCGCGCGGCGATGTCATTAACCTATCCGGCAAATTTTATGCTGGTAGCCGCTATGAATCCCTGCCCCTGCGGCTATTATGGGGATACAGAGCGCGCCTGTTCCTGCGCGGCGCCTCAAGTTCAGCGCTACCGATCACGAATTTCTGGCCCGCTTCTGGATCGCATAGATATTCATGTGGAAGTACCGACGGTGAAATTCCGGGACTTATCATCAGATCGCAAAGGGGAACCATCATCAGAAATCAGAAAACGGGTGCAAGCCGGCAGGGAAATCCAGATGCAGCGTTTTAAAGATGATAAGCATACCTTCTGCAATGCGGATATGCAGCCCAAGCAAATCCGCAGATATTGCCAGATTGATGAGACCGGCTCGGAATTGTTGAAAACGGCCATTACTAAACTGGGCCTTTCCGCCCGCGCCTATGACCGTATTTTAAAAGTGTCCCGCACCATCGCCGATTTAGCAAATAGTGAATCTATATTACCCGAGCATTTGAGCGAAGCCATCCAATACCGCAGTTTAGATAGGGAAATATTTTAATATTTTTTAATTTGAACTCATCGCGGGGTATGTATAAATTTTACCATTATTTAGAAATAAATAGATTATGTAGCAAAAAATAAAAAAAAAGGATATGAAAACACAGCAGGAAATTATTCAGCGGCTGGCCAATCTTAAGAATCATTTAAAAAGGAAGTATCCGATAAAATCGGTTGCTATATTCGGTTCTTATGCCAGAAATGAACAAAACGATACAAGTGATTTGGATATCATGATAGAGTTCTCTGGCAATATAGGTATAAAATTTATTGATCTGGCCGATGAACTGGATAAAGATATCGGAGTAAAAGTCGATCTAGTTTCACGAAATGGCATTAAAGACCGCTATTATGAAGTAATAGAATCGGAATTAATTTATGTCTGAGCGTAATCAAAATTTACTCCTCAATGATATGCTGGAGGCAGCTAATAAAATCCGGAATTATTCGCGGGATATGAGTTATGAATTGTTTTTGTCGGATGAAAAGACAATTGATGCTGTTATAAGGAATTTTGAAATTATAGGTGAAGCATCCAATCGATTGGATAATGAATTTTAAAAAAATAACCCGGATATTAACTGGAATCGTATCAAAGGATTTAGAAATCGCATTGTGCATGATTATTTTGGTATTGATGATAGAATAGTATGGTCTATCATAGAAGCTTATATACCCGACCTTATCCACAATCTTCAAGAATTAATAATACAAAAATAAATAGAAATATAGTGAAGGTTTATTAGAACTATTTAACCGGATAGACGATTGGGTTTCTTGTTTGGACATTTTGCCCGAGCATTTGAGCGAAGCCATCCAATACCGCAGCCTGGACAGGGAAGTTTGGTGAGCTTTTTCAAATATTTCTTCCATTCCTTCAATAATTCCTTAAATTTATACTAAATTCTGTCAAAAAATTTAACGATCAATATAAACTGGAGATTGAAATGGAAATTTTTAACAATATGACTTTGATTGAAATTATCCTTGATGCAGCCATCGTTATTGTTCTATTATTAACTGCCCGTCAGTTTTATGTAAATATTTTAGGAAAATCTCCGGGTAAAATGGCAAAAAAGGGATCGCCTGAAACAGAGCTGCAAAAAACAAAATATTTAAGCTGGATAGACCGGTTCAGGGATGATTACGAAAAACAGATCAGATATGTACAGGAGTTTCAGGTTAATTTATTAAAGTTTGGTATCTTTCTTTTAGTAATTCTGATCTGCCAAAAAACAATTGATGTTGATCTTAATTCTGCAAATGTTTTAAAGACTGTATTTTTTATTCTTGGTTTTATCCTCTACATCAGCATGCTATGGCATGCTATTAAAATATTACCTTCACTTTTAAAAATGGCCAAAGAAATAAACGATTTTCAGGACAGAAACAAGATTGGTGATGAAGGGCTGGAAATGTATGATAAGAAATTCTTTGGTGTGACGATGAAAGATGTGGTTGGACTGCGAAAAGAAAATCGTAACGATACGTATAATGAATAAACATTATTACTGAGGATTATAAATTATGGTTTAGAGGGTCATTATATAATTTTAAAAATTTAATCCATGCGAATCTTTACAATAGTAGTATTTATCATAAATATAAATAATTTGATTCATGCCCAGGTAATGTTGGAATCGTCCAATTTACCAATTGTCATTATTAATACCAGCGGACAAACTATTCCCAATAGTATCAAAATTACCGCGGACATGGGTATCATCTATAACGGTCCCGGCGAAAGAAATTATGTAACCGATTCACTAAATAATTATAATGGAAAAATCGGCATTGAGCTGCGCGGTTCAAGTTCTCAGCAATTCCCCAAAAAACAGTATGCGGTTGAGACCCGCGATTCCGCAGGTGAAAATTTGAATGTTTCGTTACTGGAGCTTCCCGCTGAAAATGATTGGATATTATACGCGCCATATAGTGACAAATCACTAATCCGCAATGTAGTGTTGTATCATCTTTCCAATAAAATTGGTCGCTATGCAAGCAGAACTCGATTTTGCGAATTGATTTTAAATGGCGATTATAGGGGTGTTTATGTTTTATTGGAAAAGATAAAAAGAGATAATAACAGAGTGAATATTTCCAGACTGGATAGCACTGATGTGGCGGGCGATGACTTAACCGGCGGCTACATTATAAAAATTGATAAAAGAGACGGGGAAGAAGTAGATGGATGGAATTCGCCTTATCATCCGACAGCTAGTAATCTATATAAAATTTTTTATCAGTATCATTATCCACGCCCTGATGATATTGCACCGGAACAAATGACTTATATTGAACAATTTATCAATGACTTTGAAGCTATGATGTTTGACTGGAGTTATGATAATCCTGCAACAGGTTACCGGAACTGGATTGATATATCGTCTTTTGTGGATTTCTTTTTGCTGAATGAGATCAGTAAAAACGTGGATGGTTACCGCCTCAGTACCTATTATTATAAAGACAAAGATAGTGACGATCCGTTATTACATATCGGACCGGTATGGGATTTCAATCTTGCCTTTGGCAACGCCAATTATTATGATGGCTGGGATACAGCCGACTGGCAGGTAGAGATAAACCGTTTGACGGATTTTCAATATGATTACGCAAAAATTCCTTTTTATTGGGAACGCTTGGTAAATGATCCATTTTTTTTATCACAAGTTGTAAACCGCTGGTCAGAATTGCGTTTGACCACTTTTAACAATGATAGCATAATAGCTTATATCAATGAAACTGTATCACTTTTAAATGAAAGCCAGCAAAGAAATTTTGAACGCTGGCCTATATTGGATGAATATGTGTGGCCGAATTATGCTGTTAATATGACTTATGAAAACGAGATTTCCTGGCTAAAAAACTGGATTAAGCAGCGCATCGATTGGATTGATCTGATATTGCGCGATACTATTCCACCCAGCGCTATTTCAAATTTAGACGTTACCAGTATTTCAAACGGTTCATTTACCATTGATTGGGATGCTGGGTTTGATAATTTTAAAATTTGCGGATATGATATATTTGTAGATGGAGAGAAAGTAAAATATTCAATTTTATCATCTGCAAAAGTGGAAGATTTAACAGAAACCAGGGAATACCAGATTGAAGTTAAAGCCAGAGATTATGCGGGAAATTATTCGGAAGGCAATCCGGTTGTCTCTGCATATGTAACTCATTTGGATAGCCAAACACATCGTTTACCGGATAAAATTCAGTTATATCAAAACTATCCAAATCCCTTTAATTCATTCACGACTATTTCATATTATTTGTTTGAGAATACGGACGTGACTATCCAAGTATTTAATACCATTGGCCAGGATTTGCTTAAGTTGATATATGTCAATCAGTCAGTTGGAAAACATAAATTTATTTGGGATGGCAAAGATAAATATGGTAATGATTTATCATCCGGCGTTTACATTTACCAGATCAAATCCAGGCAATTCAAACTCAGCAGAAAAATGATTTTACTGCGTTAAAAATTAAGTATAATTACTAAAGATATTTTTAGAATGGATATCTATGAAAATAATACAATGCGCTGTTCTATTTTTTTTTGTATTAAGTCATCAGGCCAATTCTCAAACAATAGTCAATTTTCTCAATTCCAACTCCCGGGCTATGGCCATGTCCGGAGCTTTTACCTCAGTATATGATATCGATAATTCGCCCTTATGGAATCCATCCATCAGTATTCTGGAAAAAGATCGTAAACTGGGCGTTGAGAGCGATTACTCACATTTGGAACTGGACCTGATCCCTGCCGGCATGGCAATCGGTATTTTAGCTTTAGATAATTTTTTCGGCGATTCAACTGAATTTAACTCCGCTTTTTGGAAAGTAGTTGGCATTTTTGCAGCTTACAGTATTCGCGGATATACCTATTCAAAAGATAAGTTTCAGTTTTATTTGAAAGTGAATGAAGATCTGTTTGATTATAATATGTTGAACACAAAAAATTTCTTTGATAATTCTCAGAGTCTGCTGGCATTTTCTTACCAATTAGGAAGAGAATTTGCTGTTGGGACATCTTTAAATTATTATCAGACTTATTCAAAGGATGATGACAGAAAAAAAGGTTTCGGAAATAGTATCGGTTTATCCTATAATGCGTTATCGTTAAACCAGTTAAGTTATGGCATTACCTATTTTAATTTTCCGAATGATATGAAAAATGTACGGGAAAAGACAGAGCGACTGATAGATAATTCCATTAATCTGGGTATTAGCTATCATTATAATTCTGATTATTTAGTTTCACTTGATATCCGTGATATTAACCATCCTGACAATAATACCTTTTTAGAAACACATTTGGGTCTTGAAGAAAGAGCATATAACACAAAAAATGGCAAGATAAGTTTCAGACAGGGCGGATACTTCCTGCATAATGCAGCCCGCCAACCTGTTTATTCCTTTGGATTGGGTTACCGATCAAATCTGGATGAAGATGTTGAAAGTATGTATAATATCAATTTTGGCATTATTATAAATCGATTTATTGAGAAAAAATATAACCTGTTTTTTTCCACACAAATAAATATATAAATGCAGTTATTTGAATATGAATTTAAACACAATTAACCTGTCTTCAATTCTTCATTGAATTATACTACGCTGATATAAGACCTTCGGCAATAAAATTGTGTTTTTCTTTGTTGTACTTTTATTAAATTAGATTTTTATTTAAATTAAAAAATGGTTTATGAAAGATATAAAGTGAACATTGGATTATAATTCTGAGGAAGAATGCAAGACATTTACATGAAAACATCATTCAAATTATTAAAGAATAAATTGGCTGTTATTCTCATCTTTCTAGCAGCAATCTTAATAAGCTGCGGAAACAATTCCGAAATGGGTAATGCAAATAACGGCGAACGACTCATTCCATCGGTAGAGGCTGTGCAGGCGCATTTTGGATCGCTTCCTTTAAGCGAAAGGCTGACCGGTGTAGTCCGCGCTAAAAATCAGGTGGCAATTTATCCTGAAATCAGCGCCGCCATAACCGACGTGTATGTACACAATGGAGAGATGGTAAAAAAAGGACAACCTTTAGTCCGGTTGCGTGACCGGGAATTTCAGGAACGATTAAATCAGGCTAAGGCGGAATATCAAATTGCAGTGGCTCAGGCAAAACAAGCCGGCGCTCGTCTCAAAGAAGTTAAATCTGAACTGCAGAGGATTGAATCCCTGGCCGAAAAAGGACTGGCCAGCGCTGCCCAACTGCAAACAGCTCAAACACAAGCTATTTCTGCGGAAGCCAGCCTTGAACTGGCAAATGCCAGAGTTGATCAGGTTAAAGCGACGGTCGAAGAAAGGGAATCCGCACTCTCTGAAACAGTTATACGTGCTCCGGTAGCCGGTACGGTTGGAACACGTAATGCGGAAATAGGAATGATTGTAAACGCAAACACACGATTATTCACTTTAGGGCAACTGGATAATGTAAGGATTGAAATTATACTCACCGACCGTATGCTCAATTACATTCAAACCGGTCAGCGATCTGAGATATTATCTGATATGTTACCATCCGGCAGCGTGGAGGCGCCTTTAACGCGAATATCGCCCTTCTTACATCCGGTATCGCATACTACACTTGGAGAAATTGATCTTAAAAATCCCGATGAAAGTTTAAAACCGGGCATGTTTGTCGCCGTTGATGTGTATTACGGCGAAAGTGAAAATGCCACATTGGTTCCACTCAGCGCGCTTTATGAAAATCCAAATACCGGGGAAACGGGCGTCTATATTAATTCTGATACATTAGCGCTCAACCGGGAACCTGTCAGCACTAGTGAGTCTGATAAGTCGATGGCTCTTACAAATCCTGTAGAATTTACTTTCGTTCCGGTTGATGTTATCGCTAAAGGCAAAATGCAGGCGGGAATAAATGGTATAGAACCTGGCAGCTGGATTGTGACATTAGGACAAAATTTAATCGGGGGAAACTCGGGAAACGCCAGAGTGCATAAAGTGAACTGGAACTGGATAGAAAAATTACAGCAACTGCAGAGTCAGGATTTGTTAAAAGATATTATGCGGCGTCAACAG
>JAFGKZ010000171.1 GCA_016928315.1 Calditrichaceae bacterium | reverse complement strand
TTTATTTTTTCCCTGATCACAATGATGTTCTATTGTGCCAAACAGGGCGCCCCGGGCGGCGGACCTGTGGATAAAGAACCGCCGGGGGTAATTAAAACCATTCCCAAAACCGATTCGATCGGAATACCGCTCAACTTAAAGGAAATATATATCGAATTTTCCGAGCGGATGGATGAGGGTTCAATTGGCAAAGCTATATTTATTTCACCGCCACTGGAATTTGAATACAAATGGTCGCGTAGTCGTAAGTTAAGGCTGTCGATTGATGATACTCTTAATGCGGATCAAACCTATGTGGTATCAATCGGGACCGAAGCTTCGGACGAGCACAGTAATAAACTGGATGCCAGTTTCCAGTTCGCCTTTTCAACCGGACAGAAAATTGACAGGGGATCCATAGGCGGCAGGGTATACGGGGCAGGGAAAAATGAGACATACCATATTTTCGCATTCACAGTAAATGATAGCGCCATGCAGGATTTTATCGACCTTAAGCCTCGTTATATTTCCCAAAGCGGTAAAGACGGTCAATATCTATTAAGTTACCTCAAACCGGATACATACCGTTTAATTGCAGTTCAGGATTTAAATAATAATCTGATCATCAATGCAGATTTTGAAAAATTAGGCATTCCCATCAAAGATATAATGTTGACTGAAGAGCAGTTAAATTATAACGGATTAAACTTCAGCATTACAAAAGTGGACACCGTGAAGCCTTTTTTTACCGGCATTCGCCCCGTTAATGATCGCTATGTGCAGTTGCGGTTAAGTGAATCAATCTTACTGAATGATAAAACGGATTTATATATTATTGATAGTTTGAGTTCGGACACTTTAAAAGTTCTCGGTCGATCTGTTAATTATGAATCTGTAAGTATCATAGATATTTTTACTGAGAAAATGGATACATCTGCGCAATATCAATTATTCTCTTTATTTATCGAAGACAGCAGCGGCAATTATAATGATAAACTTCAGAAGGTTAATTTCATTCCTAACATGAAAACAGATACAACCGCTCTCAAAGTGATTGCATTTACGCCGGCCGATAGTGCAAAATCGGTTCATCCCCTATCACCGGTTTATCTGGAATTCTCACGGCCGATGAACTGGTCATCTGTTATAAATAACTTTCATTTAACTACCGGTATTAAGGATACCCTTTCCGGGAAATGGACAATCAAATCTATGTATGATGCAGAGTATTATCCGGATATTCCGTTCATTTCCGATTCATCCTACACAGTTATTCTGGATTGCGGAAAAGTAAGCGATCTATGGGGTAAAATATTTGAAGATTCCCTGATCCATCATTATTTTAGCACCGTGTCTTCGCGGGATTTAGGGGATATATCGGGAATGGTTTCCACAGAGGCTAAATTTACCAGGCCTGTTTATCTTTCTATTAATAATATGGCTAAGGGACAAGGGCGTAAACTATACAAGCTTAAATTGGATGCGCCGGGTGAATACCGGTTTGAACAGTTACCGGAAGATAAATATCAGTTGAAGGCGTTCTGGGATCTGGATGATAATGGACAGTATTCTGCCGGAGACGTATTTCCCTTTTCATTTGCTGAACCCTTTGTCGTTTCGGATGACACCATTAAAGTTAGAAAACGCTGGGAAACCCGTGGAATTAATATTAAGTTGCCGGATCCCCGGAGCGAATAATGTCAAAACTGATTGATTTTGCTAAAATAGAAGCTACGGGTAATGATTTTGTATTTATTGATACAATAAAAAATGATGTCAGAGAAATTGCCGGCGAAGATATAATAAAAATATGCGATCGTCATAAAGGAATTGGCGCTGATGGCATCGTACTGGTTTCGTATGCCAAAGATGACCTTTTAAAAATGAAATATTTTAATGCGGATGGCAGTCTGGGCGAAATGTGCGGCAATGCCTTACGCGCCACTGTTCTGTTTAGCAACCTGCTGGGCAAAATTAAAATTAACGCCTGGCATACTGTTTTAGCCGATGATGGTGATCATGCTGTATATATGAATTCCGTTGATGCAATTCAGGTGGAAATAAAAGTAAAGAATCCACTTGAAGATGTTTCCGCGGATAATATTGGTCTCAATAACAATTTTCAGGTTCTTGGTTTTATCAATACCGGTGTTCCGCATCTGGTTTTAAATACGACGCCTGATTTAGAGCAGATCGATGTGGTTGGCTTGGGCAGGGAATTAAGATATCATCAGCGGTTTCAACCGGCCGGCACGAATGTGAATTTTGTTAAAATTAAAAATGATAATCAATTACAGATTCGCACCTATGAACGCGGCGTGGAGGATGAAACGCTGTCCTGTGGCACGGGAATAATTGCATGTACGATTGCCTATTGGAATAAATCGGGACAAGAACATTCTGACGTATCCATTTCGACTTTAGGCGGTTCACTGCAGGTTTTTCATCAGAATAAAAAGTTATATTTAAAAGGACCGGCAAGGGTAGCTTTTGTCGGTCAGTATTTGTATGTTTAGAAAATTAAATTTTAGCCGATAAAGAGAGGTATAGGTTATGGAACACCAATGGCTGTTTGATAACCGGAGATATCGTGTTAATACAAAATCAATCCTGGAAATTATAGCATTTATCTATCCTTTAACCAAGGAGTAGACGTTATGAAAAAAATAATACTTGTAGTAGGAATTGGTTTGATTTTTACTTCCTGTGCCTGGTTTAAATCGGAACCAAAAGAGGAAATGAGTGAAGATATCAGGGCAGAGGAAATGCGATTAGCTATGGCCGATAATCTTGTCAGCGATGGTATTAAATATTATCAGGCTGGCAATGATAGTTTTGCAGTGAATGCATGGCGCAAGTCGCTTGATATTAATCCCTATGATGCTGAAGTCTATAATTTTATTGGCATTTCACTACATCGGATGAACCAAGTTGAAGAAGCTCTTGATGCATTCCAGACAGCCGTTCAAATAAGAGCGGATTATTACCAGGCTCAAAATAATGTAGGTTACATGTTATTTTTACTGGGACGATACGAAGAGGCTTTGGCAGCGTTTAATACCTGTTTAACAATTGAACCAGGGTATGAACCTGCTGTAAAGAATAAAAATCTGACACAGCAGATTTTTGCCGGAAATATAAGCCGAACTGCTTTCGAAATTGCCGAAGAAGCCAGTGAAGAACAGGATGCCTTAAAACAGATTGATGAATACCGGAAAGTTCTTCAAATAGATTCAACATATATTATGGCTCAAAATAATCTGGGCGTTGCCTATTATTATGAAGGCAAAATAGATTCAGCCTATTATCATATTAAAAAAGCTCTGGAAATTAACAGCGATTATCCGGAAGGATTAAATAATTTAGCTTATCTTTATAAAGTGGAAGCCAACTATGAATTGGCAGTCAAATTATTCTTAAAAGCCTTAACCCTTAAACCGAAGTATTTCGCAGCTTTAAATAATTTAGGTGAGACCTACGTATTAATGAGCGAAATGGAAAACGCCAAACGTGTGTTTACTACGGTATTAGACTTGGATCCAGAGAATGAAGTAGCAAAAAAATGGTATAGCGAGATTTCTTCACAAAATTAAATTGATTATGGGGTATAAATGTATATTGTTATTATGGCTGGTGGCAGCGGGACCCGCTTTTGGCCGCGAAGCAGGGCAACCTTGCCAAAGCAAATGCTAAATCTGTTTGGTGAGAAAACCATGTTGCAGCTTACCTATAATCGG
>JAFGKZ010000170.1 GCA_016928315.1 Calditrichaceae bacterium | reverse complement strand
TACAAGTAATATCCGTCAACTTCCGGAGTTGATCCTGCTGTTCACATACAAAAATTTTATTGTCATTCCGATAAATACCGACGGATTTCTGAAATAGTGAGGCAAACCAGAATGCAATACGTTCAATCTTTTCAGTAATCATAATCTCAGATTATTCATCCTGGTAATATAGATGTGGGGTTACGTAAATAATTAACTCATTTTTTTGAATATTATAATTATGAGTCTCAAATATATTTCCAATCAAGGGAATGCTGCTTAAGATGGGTATACCTTCCGTACTGTTCTCGGTCGAATTTTGAATGAGTCCGCCAAGCACAATTGTCTCACCATCTTTAAGACGTACTGTACTGTTCAACGCACGGGTATCAATAGTTGGAGGAATGTCCGGATCAAAATTTCTTGGCGTTTTAAATTCAGGATGAATTTCTACCGTAATCTCTCCCGAACCACTTACCCATGGAATTATTTTTAATGAAATATTTGCCTCAACCGTTTCAAAACGTTGTGTTTCTGAAAAAATTACCTGTGTCGGATCACGGTAAGGCGTTCGTGTAGTTTGCTCATAATACTGGGTTGTACCTATGGCTATATCAGCCGGATATCCATTCAAGGTAGAAATTTGAGGTCTTGAACGTATATTGACAACACCTTCTTTTTCCAGGGCTTCAATTTTGATAAAAAAATCATCCGGTAATTTACCGATTTTACTGATACCAAACAGATTCCCTGCCTGATCGACAAGCCGGTTTACTACACTTGAATTCCAGAACACATCGATTCCCGGGAATATCCGGTGATTATAGGTTTTAGTTGAATCAGATCCGGCAGATTCTTTATAACCAGAACCAGCATTCATGGATATGTTCCTTAATTTGGTATTGTTTATATCAATAACCAGAGTTTCGATTAAAATCTGTGGACTGGGTTTGTCAATTTTATCAATAAAATCTTTTACATCATTGATGACATTTCGCGTCCCAATAACCATCACCCCATTTTGCTCAATAACCGGCTTTAATTCTGCTTTGGATATCATTCCCTGTGGAACAAGTTCCGTGACCTTATCAGCTTTAAGATAGTCCAGTTTTACCAATTCAGCGCTGGTGATCCCTTTAACTTTATCATTGCCAATCAGTATGATATCTTTTTGAATTTTATAGGTATATTCCGAACCCTGAAAAATTAAATCAAGCATATCAATAAAAGTCAAACCGTCTGCACGTGCGCTTATCTGGCCATCAATTTTTCCATAAATGAATACATTCTTATTTAAACGACGGGCTGCTTCCTGAATAATCTTATTCAGGCCTACTTCATTTACATCCATATTTATGAGAGAATCTTCAATATTTAAATAGAATGCCGCCAGGGCTTTTACATCCTGTCCTTCTTGCATTAAATAGTAAGTATCTCGTTTTACCGTATAGATATTTTCCTTTTTTTCGAGCAGGTAACCATTATTTTCCAGTAGTTGTTTGAATCCTGTTTCAAACGGAACATTTTGCAGCATACCGCTGATTTTTCCGGTTGACTGTTGATCAAGCAAAATGGTTTTGCCTGTTTCCTTTGCCAGCACTTTCAACGCTTCCTCAATCTCATCATGGTAGAATTCCACTGATAATAGATCGTTTTTATAGGACACATTCCACTTTTTAGGTTCGGGAGGTAGCGGGGCTGGTTTATATATTTTAATGATACTGCCACGCTGCTCCATTTTAAGGTTGTGCTCATTTACGATATAGTTAAGAAAATCTATTACTTTTACATTAGTCAAATGCAGGGTGAGATTAATACTCAGGTTATTATCCACAAAAATGTTCAGATTATATTTTGTAGCGATAGCCCGGATCAGATCGCGGATATCAATATTCTTAAAGTCCACCTGATCTATAATTTGATTAAATCCTGTTTGTGAAGAATCCATCATTAGAGGTTGCACCAGAGGGACATTCGCCGATTGAGCCGAAATTATAGTAACAGTCATTAAAAAAAGTATAAAACATGTCAAAAAGATTAAACCGGTTTTTTTATTGATAGTATGCATAGTTTACCGCAAATTAAATTGATTTTTATTTTCAGACAGTTATATATTGTGTTTGATCATCAGTGTATAAGTATACAATCGAATGATCAAGTCTATTTATCAGAATGCCGAGGCTACTCCAGATACTTTATTCGATTTCTAGCCTTAAAAGCAGTAATTGCTGTTAGTTTGAAAGTTTAAGTAAATATATTTCTTATGAAGCTCAAGCACAAATTTTTTTACAGGCTGGAATCTAAAATTAATACATTTTCTGATGAGCAGGGATCAGCTATTGTATTTGTAATCGTGTTTATTACGATTGTTTTATTCTTCATTTCCATTGTTTTACTGCATAATCATTATCAATACCTTTCAATTATTAATTATGGCAATGATATTCAAACATACTATAATGCCCGTTCAGCAGTTTTGCTGACACTGCAGCAGCAAAATTTGGATAAACAGCAATTGGATTATCCATACCGTCAGTTTAAATATCATCTCACCAATTCGGATACTACCATAGTCGATGTTGAACCTTATGGTATGTATTCCAAATACCAATCAATCTCAAAAATAAAGAGGAGTAAATCTGAGCGAACATTCATCATTGGCCGTGAATCTGATGATCGCTTTCGGAAAGCGCTGGTGATTGGTGATACCAGAAATCCGGTTATTGTGACCGGTAAGACATCGATCAAGGGTGATGTTTTGGTTGGTCCGCAAGGCGTTAAGCCGGGCGTTATCCGTGGCATAGGTTTTAAAGGTGAACGAATTGTTGAAGGGGGTATCGAAAAAGATATAAAATCCGGCCTGCCCTCTCTGTATGTACAATCCTTATTTGAGCAGAGAAGTCGGTTGCAAAATTTGGCGAGTATGGATTATAACCAGTTTTCAATTAGTGGAAGAAAACTTTACTTAAAAAATCAAAATCTCAGTTTAAACCAGGAT
>JAFGKZ010000169.1 GCA_016928315.1 Calditrichaceae bacterium | reverse complement strand
TTTTTTTAAATATTGCAGGTTTCAATTATATTGACTCATCACTTTACTTTTTTACCGGGTACATAAGCCGGATAACTCATGTCATCATGACATTCTGTGCATACCGGTTTTTTACTAAAATTACGATTTAAATGACAGTTTTCGCAATCATTTTCACTGTGTGTTTCATCCAATGCCAGGCCGGTGACCTTGTGGTCAAATCTTCCGGGTGTCCAGTTTTTATGACAACTGGTACAATTTTTATTCAACTTTTTAAATACACCGGTAGAACCATGGCATTCATTACAATATAATTTTTTATGGTATGTATTTAGCGGCCAGCCCGTATTGGCATGATCAAAAGGTTTTCGTTCTTTGGTATCATGGCATTTAATACAGTTTTCATCAATATCGGATTCATGGCAATCGATGCAGTTTTCATGGGGTTCCGTCTCGATGGCAGATTTATCATGCGTATCATGGCAGCGGGCACAGCTCTCATTCTGATGACACGATTCGCAAGAAAGGTTAAACAGATTAACATGTTCATCATGAAAAAAGGTTACGACAGGTCCCTCATCATAATCGGGTTTATAAACTACTTTACCCGGCGTTTCGATTTTTGGATGGCTTTTTTCTGAAAATTCGGATTTATCATTAATACTTGCTGTGGCTTCCTTATTACCTTTTCGCTCATGACATACCGTGCAATTGCTTGAATGACTCCATTCCCGGTGGCAGTTTAGACATTGCCGATGATATGCGCCTTTGAGGCCGGGTTTACTCAGATCATTTTCCACGGATTGCGGTTTATGACATTCAATGCAGACAAGCACTTTACCAGGTGGATTAAAGTGATGACATGATTTGCAGCCACCGCTCATATAAGACATTTCAGCGTGCAGTTTGTGTGTAAAAATAGTAGCTTCATAATCCCCGTCCAGCGTATCAATTTTAATGATTTCCGGCGCCTGATCGGCTGAATGAAAAATAGTAATGCTGGATCGTGTGAATTCCGGCAATATTTTTAAACAGGGCTTTTCATACGTTGGCGTTGAACAGGAATGACACTCCTGGCAATTCAGGGGCATCTGCGCGTGATGCTGAGATATCGCAAAGTTTGTGACTATAAATAAAATTAGAATGTTAGATATAACAATTCTCATCGGATCACCCCCTTTGCTGCGAATTTAGTTTTTAACCGGATACGTTCCAGCGGTTGACTGATTACGGGGAATATCATAACTAGGGTTCTATATAATAGTATTTCCAAAGCTACAAATCCAATGGTTATTGAAATTTCGCCAATAGACGGCCAATATACTTCCGTGGCGTAAAGTGGCGTATAAGAAACAATAAAAGTATTAATTCGGTTCATTAAAACCCCAAATATTACCAGTATCGCGGCTGTAAAGATCAGGGGTTTTGAGGTAAGAACTTTATCCCAAAAAAACATGCGCATGGGAATAACGACGCCAAGTAAAACTTCAATAATCCACATGATACTTGCAGCATTAATTTCAGTTAAATGTACAAAAGTCTGACGAACAGCCATATCGCCAATCTTAAATGCAAGATAAATGCCCAGCAGCGGGCCCACATATCGACCGAGACTGGAGAGAACATCCATTTCGGATTTTAATCCAAAGGACCGGGATGATATAATCGATTCCATAATTACCATTGGGAATCCAACAGAAATGGCCGATAATAAAAATAATAATGGTGATATGGGGGATTGCCATAACGGATGTACTTTTGGGCCGGCCAGTATCATTAAAGTACCCAGCGAAGATTGATGCAGGCAGGATAGTACAACACCTAATATTATAAAGAAGAACATTATTTTAGAAAGACTACGATCAACAAAACGAAGTAATGTATCAATCATAGAATTCAATTTTGATAAAATTCCTCTAAAATTCACTCTTCCAATAAATCGGTCTGTTACGATTGGAAGAAATTCAATATATAAGACCGTTAAATAGGCCATCACACAAATACCTACTTCAAAAAGAACAGAATTACCATTCCAAAATATCATAACATGCCAGATATTATAATACCGGCCTAAATCAAAAAACACACCCATACCGACAAAAGTATAGCCCAACATGGCCGTAAGTAATGCAGGTCGAACAATATCATGAAAATGCTCTTTATGAAAAATGTGTGCAAGAGCCGATGTTGTAAATCCACCGGCGGCAAGAGCAACGCCGGCGGCTACATCAATCCCAATCCATATACCCCATGGATACTGATTGTTTAAATTGGTAACGGCGCCGATGCCAAATACAAATCGCATAAAAGCCCAAACGAGGGCATTAACAACCAGTATGATTAATACTATCACAGTCGGTGTAAAAAAAGGTTTTTTAACGGGAGAAGGTTCCATAAATGATCTCCTACTCATTTTCTTCAGATTTTCGGTTAAGCCACATAATGCCGCCTAAAAGGGAAAACAACATTGCAGGGGGTAAAAAATAAGCAAAGATAGCATGTTGCAGCGATTCGGTTGCACCCGGAGCGGGTTTATCGTCCAATTTCGGAAAATCCATTTCCTTAAAATCCTTATTTGCCAGATACAGCCAGGATGTTCCGCCGACTTCCGTCTCGCCTAAAACATGATCGATATATCTATCCGGATTTTTCTCAATTCGCTTATGTGCCTCCTGTATTAACTCGTAACGTTTACCGTAAGTAAGCGCTTCCACCGGACAGATATTTACGCAGGCTGGCAGCAGCCCTTTCTTTGTGCGTTCCCAGCAGAAATCACATTTTCTTATTTCCGGTTCAATAGCTTTCTCGTATTCAAATGCCGGAATTTGAAAAGGACAGGCAACTATACAATAACGGCAGCCGATACATAGACTTTCATCCCAAATAACCGAACCGTTTTCCTGTTTGGAAAAGGCGCCTACAATACAGGCTGAGACACAAGCAGGATGATCGCAATGCATACACTGCACTTTTACATTAATTGGACCGGATTTTTTATCCGTACCGGGATATTCATTTACAACTGTAAGAGCTTTAGTATCCGGTCGGCGCATTTGTTCAAACACGGTGCGATTATCATAATCTTCGATATTACCTGTTGGTAAATTATGAGCTTCTTTGCAGGCAAATTCGCAGCGCCGGCAGCCTATACAAACTGTGGTGTCGACTAAAACGCCCATACGGTTATCGGATACAATTTTAACAGGGGCCGCACCGGCTGATTTCGTTTTTAAGCCCGCTGCCCCTGCGCCGATGATTCCGAGTGTTTTAAAAAAATCTCTTCGCGATGAATTAGCCATAATTTCCTCGGTTTTATTAATTCAGTTTTTAATAAATATTTCACAAAATTTTATAAAAAAGCATCTACCCTCACTACAAAATCAACTCAAAAACCCTAATAGATTTCACTCAGGTAAATTTGAGTGATTTTATTCCATGCAAAAGTTGTACCCGATACTAATTTTTAAATACTGTCTGCAATTAATATAAGGATTGATAATGTACTAATAAAATGAATTTACAAGTATTCGACTAATAAAATATTTTTTAAAACCACACATAATTTTTGTAATAGTAGAATTAAAAACATAATAATTGTTTCAATTCATGTTTCATCATTAAATTGTGAAACACCTTGTTTCGTGTGACTATTTCATTGATTTTAAGGCTTATTGTTAATGGAATTTATTTAGTTGAAACGACCTGTTTCAACTAATGGTATATAATTAAAATATTGGAATTGTACACAATTCCCATTTTTCGCTGATGAAAACACTCTAAATAAATATTTTTAATTGGCACACTCATTGCAATTGGTAGAAACGGTAAAGAATTCACAAAGTAAACAATACTTATATTATAATTAATGCAAGGAGTTTTTTATGTTTATTAACCGTCTCACGATTTTAATGCTAGTACTTGCAATGTCATTATTTTTTGGCTGCTCAGACTCAACAAGTAATGATGACAAAGCCAGTAATTTTGAATTAATTCAGCCAACTGTAGATGAAGTGTTAACCGCTGGCAAAGGAGCGCCGATTAGTGCACAAACCCTTTTTGATAATTTGGATGACTATTTTGTAGTTAGTGTTCGTGCAGCTTCAGCTTATGAAACAGGTCATATTCCCGGCGCAATTAATATTCCCTGGAAAACAATTGCTGATGATGCCAGTCTGGCAATGTTGCCTGCGGATAAGACTCAAAAGATCGCTGTTTATTGCTATACAGGCCATACCGGTGCTCTCGCTACGAGTGTATTAAATGCACTTGGATATGACGCGTACAACCTGAAGTTTGGTATGTGCTCCTGGACAAAGAATGCAGAAGTACGTGGAACAAGTCCATTCTCAGAAGAAACCTCAAGTGATTTTACAACCGAAACCACGGTAAATACCCCGGGATCCTATGAACTGGCTGACCCTGATTATGTGTCTTCACAGGATGCTGACGAAGTGATGCAGGAAGCAGCATTAGCTTATCTTGCTGGTGCTGCCGGAACGATATCAGCTGAGGATCTGTATGATCTGATCACTGACACTGATGCCTCAAATGATCCACAAATTCTTAGTGTTCGTGCTTCTTCTATTTATTCAGAACAAGGCCATATCCCGGGTGCTATCAATATCTTCTGGAAAGAAGTAGCACAAGAAGAAAACCTGAAAAAATTGGATCCGAGTCGTGACATTGTTGTTTATTGCTATACCGGTCATACCGGCGGAATTGCGACAGCAGCTTTAAATTTGCTTGGTTACAAAGCTACTAATCTAAAACATGGAATGTGCGGCTGGACTAAAAATGCTGCAATACGGGGCACCAGTCCATTTACTGAAGATGATACTTGGGATTTTGCATATAACACAGGTACAACACCCTAAGATTGATTTGTATTTAACCGGACTAGGCTCTATTTAAAGAGCCCGGTCTTTTTTTATATGAACCATAAAATTTGAGAAAATCATAATGAAGAAATTTATTTTTCTTAGTATATTTTTGATGATAGCCCTCTTTTTAGCCTGCCAGGAAAAAATTGACACCGATCCTTCAAATATTTTTACCGATATAGATCAATCTGGTTGCGAAGGTTGTCATCTCGATAAGGATCTATTAGCAGAAATTGCTGAGCCTATTGAATCCGGCGGCGAACCATCAGGGGAGGGCTGAGGCGGCGCAGTGGTTCAGTTGAGCCCAGAAGATCGTGTTTTTGTTAATGAGAATTTTCTTTCGAGTGTTCATGGACAACTTAGTTGTACCGCTTGTCATAACGGAAATCCAAATACTGATATCAACGAAGAGTCTAAGGCTTTAGCCCATTCAGCGGCTTCCGGTTTTATTGCTCATCCGAGTCAGGATGCGGAAAAATATTGCGGTACCTGCCACTCAAATATTACCTCCAATTTTGCCACAAGTCTGCATTATACTCAGGAAGGATATTTTGAGCGTTTTAAAATCCGTGCTGGCGGCGCCGATTTACGCTCTGATGCAAATATGAAAGCTGGATTTGATAAAGACTGTGGAAAATGCCACGGTACCTGTGGTGAATGTCATGTAATACGCCCTCTGTCGGTTGCGAGTGGTTTCATATCCGGACATAATTTTAACCGTACACCAGATATGACAAATAATTGCACAGCTTGTCACGGGTCGCGAATCGGTGAAGAATTTAAAGGCGCCCATGGTGGTGAAGCAGGCTGGCCATCTGGAATGCGGGCAGATATCCATTATAATCGCGGAATGCGATGCGAATCATGTCATGATAGTCATGAGATGCATGGCGATGGCAATCAGTACACTTTTCGTTATATTGAAGGCTCTGATCTGGTCCCTAAGTGCGAAGACTGCCATTTCTACCAGTCCACTGATGAAACATCAGAAGACTATAATAGATATCACGAAACGCATTCAGTGGGCACGGGCAGTAAACTTGCCTGCCAGGTCTGCCATTCACAACCTTATAAAAATTGTAATGGTTGCCATGTAGATGGTGTTGGTATTACTGGGAAATCATATCCAAGTTTTAAAATTGGTAAAAATTATATTAAAAGTACAGATCGAAATTATGATTATGCCGTTGTTCGTCATATTCCAATAGCTCCGGATACCTACGATAATTGGGATGGCGGAATCAGTTTAAGTACTTTTGCATCAGAGCCGACTTGGAAATATGCAACACCGCATAATATTCAACGTTGGACACCTCAAACAGATACAACAGGCACAGCTTGGTGCGGGGCATCCTGTCATCAAAATGATGATTTATTCCTTAAAGCAACCGATGTGGATTCTACTTATCTGACTGAAGAGTTGGATGCTAATGATCCGGTTTTTATGGAATAAAAATTTAATCGCAATAACATCGGGGATTCACTTCCCCGATGTTATTTAATTTTATTTAAAAGAGCTGATTATGAAAACCTATTCCTCTTTTATGATTATTACTTTTCTGGTAATACTTGGTCAAAATTTGGCTGCGCAATCCGTTGAAACCCGCGGCAGAATCAGTAATTCGATCTACATGTATGAAGATCAGCAACAGGTTGACGGTGTTACCAGTGCTACAAAAGTTACCAGATTTTATCAAACGGTCCGTTTTCAGGCAAAATTCAAAAAGTTAGCAAATATTAAATTAAATCTTGCCGGCCGCGCTCTGACGCAATCAGGCGACAATGATTTGACAGATGAACAACGTTTTAAAGCTTATCAATTATCCATTTCCGGTAATAACTTGTTTTCTAACAGTCTTGATTTTGAAATTGGCCGTCAGTTTCTTCATCCTGGTGTTGTACTGGGTAGTCTCGACGGTTTGAATGTGGTTGTTCGACCTATTAAAAATTTGGAGTGGCAAGTCTATGGTGGCGTTGAAACCCATCTTATAAAGGCGCTTAAAATTTATGAAATGGATGAGGCTACGGTTTACGGCAGTGCGATCACGTATCGTAATATTTTTCAAACCAATGTCCAGGCTGTTTATCTTCAAAAAACGCGGGCTAGTGAAAACCAATGGCAGATTGCCGGATTGAATCTGACCAATCGTTCATTAAATAATTTAACTATTCTGATGCAGGGACATTATGATCTGGTCAATGAAAGATTCCATCGGTTATATCTGTCATCTACTTACCGCTTGCCTAAAAGACTGAGTGTCAATGTGTATTTGAAACAACAGTACCCTCAAGTTTATGGCGATTCCTACTTTCAGATATTTAATGTAAGCCGGTATCAATTAGCCGGTTTGGGCCTTGCATACAAAATCACGGAGGCATATACAATTAACGGATCCTTTCAGGGTGTACAGCTGGAAGAAGGATACGGCAATAGAATGATCCTCTCATTGAATGATCGTAACGGTTCTTTAGGTATGGTATATGAAACTGGTGATTTGGGAGAACAGATAGGAGTGATGCTGGATTACGGTTATGAAATTTTCCCGGATCTGCTTGCTTCGCTTAGTGTTGACTATTCGCGATATCGTTTTGAAGAAATTTTTGATTATGAGAATCAGCTGGCGAATGCGGTTGGCGTTGCATATAACTTTTCCAAACATTGGCGTTTTAATCTTGAGTACCAATGGTTAAACAATAAGTTTATGGAATCCGATCAACGGATTTTAAATCATATTCACTATATCTGGTAAAAGGTATTTCGGTATGAAACGAATTATTTTGATCCTGGTTTTATCAACTCTTAGTTTAGTGAGTTTTATTTTCGCGCAGGAAGTTGATAAAATCATATTTTCACATAAATATCACAATGATGAAGTTGATGTGGGATGCGATAATTGTCATAATAGTGCAACAACAAGTCTATTGTCCTCTGACAATCTGCTTCCGGAAATGGCCATCTGTTATAATTGCCATGATGAAGATGATACGGAATGTGGTTACTGTCATACCAATGCGGATGAACCGGGTATTGCAGAGCGTCCTCCGCAGTATAAAAGTAAATTTTCACACAAGACACATTTGGAATCCGAAACAGAGTGTTTAGCTTGCCATACAGGAATTGATACTAAAATACAGGCCGGCATATTTCATATCCCCGATGCCGGAAAATGCGCCTCATGTCACAGTCCGGCTGATTATTCCGAAGAACAACAGAAGTGTCTGGCTTGTCATGAGTCTTCCATGGATTTAAGTCCGGCTAATCATCAAGTTAACTGGAAAAAGGATCATGGCTTATACGCTCAATTTGCGGATCAAAGTTGTGCGCACTGCCATCAGCAGAATTATTGTCAAAGTTGTCATCAGGGAGATAATCTCGATAGAGAAGTACATCCGTTAAATTTTCGAAATAATCATGGTATTATTGCTAAAGGGAATAAAGAAAATTGTCTGACCTGTCATCAGGAACAGTTGTTTTGCCTTGATTGCCATCGCACTGAAATGATTATGCCCAAGAATCATAGCTATGTTAATTGGTCAAATCGAGTTGAAGGAAATGGCGGACGTCATGCAAAAGAAGCGAAGTTTGATTTTGACAACTGTATGTCATGTCATAATGATGCGTATACAGATGTTATCTGCGTAACCTGTCATGGAAATTAATTTTTTGGACAGATGGCAAAGTTGAAAGATAGTTAAATAATTTTTGTACTGTATAAAGAGGTCGTTTTATGAAATTGGTTTTATATTTCATATTATTTATGATTTTTTCATTGTTTCAAGCTTGTTCCAGTGAAAAAACCCCATTGGCAAGCACTGCACATGAGGATGACTGGATGGATGTCAATTCAACAGCATTTCATGCGGCCAAAGTGCAAACAATCGGAGTGGTCAGTTGCCGGTCCTGTCATGGAACCAATACGGATAGTGGGGAGAATGGTACATTTTGCATGGATTGCCATAACGAAACAGGTGATGCCAGTTATCCACACCCCCCAGGCTGGGCTGGATTTGATAGCACAATATCACACGGTTCTTTCTATCAAGTTCATGATGAATTGACTTGTAATAAATGTCACGGAGGAGAAAATAGAATTGCGATAGGCTGTGAGTCTTGCCACTTGGGTTCATAATAGATTTTTTAGAAAAATACGTATTTTATTAGTTGTAATCAGGGGGAAAGTCTGAACAGTTTTAATCAGTCTAAAGAAATTGTTTTTAAATATGCTGCAAATTTGAATGATACTTGGAGTGATTACTCCGTATGTCTTCAAACCAATTATTGTGTTGAATGCCGCGCTCAAGTTAATTATATTATAACGATTAATCATTCACCCGGTAGTTGGAACAGATCATTGCCTGAACAGGTATTCCATCCTCATATTGACAATGGTTCAGTGTGTTATACTAAAGGTGACATGATCTGCGTTTAGTGTTGCCAGTAAGTAAGGATTTTATATTGAGAGTATTACTTTTTTCATTGCTTTTTCTTTCCATTGTTTTTGCACAGGATAATGAATATTGTCTTGAATGCCATGCAGACGAGGATTTGGTAAAAACAGTTGATGATACTATCGAAGTTTCTCTCTATGTCAGTGAAGATATGTTTGAGAATTCAATCCATGTTGATTTTGCCTGTACAGATTGCCATCAGATTTCCATTGATGATCATCCGGATGAAGGCAGCGTTGGTGAAATGCTTTGCGCTGATTGTCATGATGATGCCCAGCAAGATTATGTGTGCGGCATACATGGTATTGCGCGTATCTCAGGTATTAAAATGGCTGCTTCCTGTGCGGATTGCCACGGAAATCACGACATAAGGCCTTCTGATGATCCTGAGTCAAAAACCTATCGTAGAAATCTTGCTCAGACATGCGGCAACTGCCACTCTAAACCAGAAATAAATCTATTATTAGGTTCCAGAAATATTAACCGTGTTGAACTGTATGAAAATAGTATTCATGGAAAGCTTTTGACAGCGGATTCCGAAGCGCAGTCTGCCACATGCAGTGATTGTCATGGTTATCATAATATTCAGCCGGCAATACAACAAGATGCCCCTTTAAATGCACTTAACATTCCGAAGACTTGCGGGAAGTGTCATGAAAAAGTTAAAACTGACTACCTTCAGAGTATTCACTGGAATTCCATAGAACGAGGTCACTACGAATCACCTGTATGCAACGACTGTCATGGTGAACACCAAATAAAGAAACAAACAGATTTAGACACATACAGTAATGATCCACTTGAGTCTACCCGGGTATGTGCTGGCTGTCATTCTTCGGAAACGATGATGACCCGTTTTGGGCTGGACCACGAACGTTTTGATACCTATATGAAAAGCTACCATGGCCTCGCCGTTTTAAAGGGTTCACCGGAAGCCGCAACCTGTACAAGCTGTCATGAAGTGCATGCTGTGCGCAGCAGCCGTGATACTCTTTCCAGTGTGCATCAATCCAATCTGGTTAATACCTGCGGCAAATGTCATAAAAACGTTACGCCTGGTTTTGCTAATATTGATGTTCATCCAAAAAACCAGAAAAGCAGAAATCCAGTAGCCTATTTCTTTAGCGTAATGTACACGTGGATGATTATAATAGTTATTGGCGGGATGTTTTTCCATAATCTTTTAATAATCGGTTATCATATACGTGAAAAAAAACGTGAGAAAAAATACAAACAAACTTATCAAAGATTTCAACCCTTCGAAGTGTATCAGCATGCACTTATGTTCTTAAGCTTTAGCGTTCTTGTTATCAGCGGTTTCGCTCTTAAATTTCCCGATGCAGGCTGGGTAAAGTTGTTATTATATATCGGTATGGATGAACCGGTTCGCTCTTTGTTGCACAGAATTGCAGCGGTGGTTATGATTATAATCTCCACGTTACAGCTTGTTTATTTTGTCGCCACAAAGAAAGGTAGAAAAGATTTTATTGCGCTTATTCCGACCCGTGATGATTTGATTCATCTTTGGCAGAATCTCCTATTTTATCTGGGACTTAGTAAAATAAAACCAATTTACAACCGGTATGATTACGGAGAAAAAGCGGAATACCTGGCATTAATCTGGGGTGTGATAATTATGGCTGCCAGCGGATTTATTTTGTGGTTTCCGGAATTTTTTATGCGCTTTTTACCTTCATGGCTATTTGAAACTGCCGAAGTAATTCACTATTATGAAGCCTGGCTGGCCACATTGGCAATATTAGTCTGGCACTGGTTCTTTGTAATCTTCCACCCTGAAAAATATCCAATGAACACAACATGGATGGATGGCAAAATAACATTCGAAGAATTACAACATCATCACCCGCTGGAGTATGAAAAAAGCATAGCTGCAAAAGAAGAGGATAAAAGCAATTAAATAAAGATCGGGAAAATTCCTTCAACCCGTTTCATTGAAAAATTCCACTCTCAAATAAATCGATAAAAGCCGATTTTTATGGCACTAATCACATAGAAATAATAATTCTAAATTTATTTTCTATTCAGAAAATTATAAAAAACAAAGTTTATTCTTTTGTATTTAATGAAAAATGAGTAATTCAAATAAAATAATCAGTACGAAAATAGTTCACATACAACGAAAATTATGCGGTTTAAAAGTGCAGCTTAATACTGGTTATTATTACCGACTCTCCCTGAATGCTGGTTGAAATTCCAGGTTGAATTTCTACTGGTTGAACTTCCTTATCAGCTGAAAATAAATCCCATTGGCTATAAAGCCAAATTACAGCATAAGCGGCAAGAAATCCGTTTCTAAGTTTAAATGATTCATTATAGCGATTATACTTTTTTTCTATGTCGATAGAATTAATTTCATTGAGATAATCTTTTTCGCGGTTATAAGTTTCATAAGAATAATATACTGCGGGCGGCAATGTGAGCACTGAGGCAATCACCAGCAGTGTTCCGGACTTTTTACGTTCTATCTGAAAATGTCCCCATCCCGGAAGTAGAATAGATTTTATTACAGCGCTTTTCATACTCTTCTGTGAATATAGCGTAGTGTTAGTTTTTAATAATTCATTGGTTTGTCCGTAAGATGTTGTTTCATTGTTTGTGATTTGATTCTGCAGGTAATCCAATTTTATCTGATTAAAAAAGGTAATGATTTTTGGTGAGTTCTGCACCGGGTCCAGTTTAAATCTTGGATCATTTTTTAATATTTCATTAAAACAGTTTTTTGCATAAATCTCTTCACCAAGAGAAAAATGCGAAATTGCTTTCATCCGGTATATTTCCATTAAATCTGAATGTGAAAAAAGGCTGTCCTGATCAAGAATACTATCAGCAATGCTAATCACTTCAGCATATCGAAAAGATTTAAATGGTTCGGCCACCTCATTAAGAACATTTGATTGATTCTGAGCCGCTGCACACGTATATAATAAAATACATGAGAGAAAAATCTGTAAGCATTTGTGCATCCGGTTACCTCAGCAGAATCATACGTTTAGTTTCTGACATATTACCATTATCACATTTATAATAATAAACCCCGCTGGAAACAGTGTTGTTATGTTTATCTTTTCCATTCCATTTAAACTGATGAGCGCCCGGATTTAAAAAAGCATCAACTAATGATTTAACGTGTGACCCGTCAACCGCATAAATATCCAATTTTACTGGCATTGGCGCCTGGCTCTTAAACATGATAGTGGTCGATGAATTAAACGGATTGGGATAGTTTTGATATAATTCAAAGTCTTTTATTGAAATAACCCTATCCTTATTTACAATATCGGTTGCTGGATTAGATTCAACATAAGCTTTTTCCACAAATGGAATGCAATTATCAAAACTATCCTCGCCGCCAAATACATATATAAAA
>JAFGKZ010000168.1 GCA_016928315.1 Calditrichaceae bacterium | reverse complement strand
TGAAGGATTATGCTATCATATAAATGTAAAAATGGTAGCAGCGCTTCTATTTCTGATCATAAAATTTTAACTGGTCATTCATATTGAAGTATTTATTCGTAACCTGTATTTTGTTGATTTTTTGCGGTTTTATCGCTGCCCAGGATGCCGCGCTTGTAGTTGAAGAACAGATCATATGCACGGCGATTGAAGATCGGGCTCCCTCAGGGGTAGATTCTTCGTTTGCTAATGATGTGGGCAAATTGTATTGTTTCACAAAAATCACCGGATCAGAAGATACAACGACAGTCTCTCATGTTTGGTATCTGGGGGATGAAGAAAAAGCCAAGGTTGAATTATCTGTTAAGGGAAAAACGTGGCGCACCTGGAGCTCAAAAAATATTGACCCTTCCTGGGCAGGCAACTGGAAAGTAGAAGTTGTTTCTGCAAATGGCGATGTGCTGGCTTCAAAATCTTTTGTAATTACCGCTCCTGCTGAATAAGTCACATTCATGAAAAATAGCCTCGTTTTTACGGGGCTTTTTTTCTATATTTAGGATGTTAACTGAAGGAAGGTTTGTTAATGAATCCGATGTTGAATATCAATCAGACATCTGAGAACAATGTGGTTATTTTAAGTTTGACTGGTAAATTAATCGGTCAGAACGAAATCGAACAATTGTATTTTCAAATCCGCCAGTTGCAGGAGAATAAAATCAATCGGGTTGTTCTCAATCTGGAAAGTCTGGACTGGATGGGCAGTTTGGGATTGGGGGCTTTAATCAGTTGTATGACGACCATGCGTAATGCTGGCGGCGATATTCATTTATGCAATCTAAACACAAAACTAAAAAGTCTTCTTAAAATAACCAAACTGGAATTGGTTATGCCGGTTTTTGACTCAACAGATACTGCAATTCAGAGTTTCTTTAACATCACAAAGAATTAGAACTTCTATAAATAATGATTTTGATTTTCATCACAGGTTTGTTAAAAAATATATTATAAGATCAATCCGTCAAAATCCTGATTTTTTAGTTTTGAAAAAAGAATCAAATTTTTCATCTCTTCCTGGGAGTACACCATGGAAAAGATATTTTTAATTTCTTTATTTTTTATCATTATTTGTTTGAATAGTTGTGAAGAAGAGGGTATCGATGCAGCTTTTTTTGATACTATAAATGAACTGATCATTACCGGGAAAAACAAAGGGAATTTCAAATTTCAAAATGATTCAACGGAAATGATAGTAAATTTTTACACAAATTCAAGTTTTATGAATGATTACAAGGAGAGCTTGTCTTTATCATTTATTAAGACTAACAAATCGGGTAACCGAGTTCCTGTGGATGAAGTGAGTGTAAACTTTTTGGAAGTGTTATCTCCGGGAGATTACTATGCTTATTCCTTTATAGATTTGAACCATAACTATTACTTAGATAAAGATGAGCCTTACGATGAATGGTCAAATGAATCAGGAGTGCCTAAAGTAATTCAGGTGACTGAAAGATCGAGATGGAAAATTGTATTTGAGTTTAAGCATACTTATTCCATTTATTAATAATTGAATCATTTATATTAGTATATGGGATCATTATACAAACCTGAACTTCGACAGTTATAATTATTTTACTGTTTTAAACATATAAAGGTTAATCTGCTCTATTTATATTTAAAAGTAAGAGTAGGATGTGTTGAAAAGAAATTGGAGGTGTATGATGCTCGGAAAATTAAAGGTGAAAATCATAGGCATTTTATTATCTTCTTTTGTATTCTTTTATTGTGAAAAAAACTTTAATTCAGTTGAAACAAACAACTGGAAAGGATCAATCTGGGTTGATGTAAGAACCATGATGGGAACTTGCATGTGGCATTACAGCGATGGTTCTAAAGATTATCCAAGGAAACCAATCCTCGTGGATCTCAAAATACTAGAGGAAAGCAACCAGGAATTTACTACTATTCAATCGAAAATGACGAATTCCGAAGGTTACGTTTTATTCGATAGCCTGGAACAAGGAAAGTATTTTCTTTATCCTGAATTAACTGAAGATATTGGAAAAAGTTATCAGGGTGAATCGGAGATAGACTATTACAATCAAAATGATACCGTTGAGGCATGGGTTGGTTACAAATGGGGTTTCAATTCCTATGAGTTTGAAATAAATTCGATAGCTACCCTTTACGCTAAGATGCATGGCGATACATTGAAATTTCCATTTTATAATATTGGAATAGATACATTGGTATGTGAATATGATTTATCTCAGGTTCCGAACTGGTTGAATTTGAGTTTTGATAAAAATATTTGCTTGCCATTTGGAACGGAATATGACACCACTTCTGTTGAATGGGATAAATATGAATTTGATCTTCACCTTGTTGAGCCGATATATATGATATTAAACTTCAATTATGAAGATATCCCAAAGAATGAAATTCATTCTTCGTTCCAGGTTCCCGTGACGCATCAATATAAAACGGAAATCTTTACTTTTATGGTCAATTTTCCCGAATAATTACCTATATTCTAATTTTCCGGTAATAGAACGACTCGAACATAGTTATTAAAGTTAAAATATTTTTGTGCGGCTTGTTGGATGTCATTGAGTGCAAGACTCTCAACTAAATCCAAGTAATCCAAAATCCCGGCAGGGTCCAGATTATTAAAATACCGGTATTCCAGGTTGTTCAGCCAGAATGAATTACTTTTAAGGCTCAATTCAAATTGCCGGCGTTGTGTCTCGGTAACTTTTTGTAAATATTCATTGGATGTACCAAATTGAGATAAACTGTCGATCTGCAGGAAGACTTCTCTTGTCAGCTCGTCAACCCGTTCGGGATCACAGCCAAATGATATTTCAATCTCATACCGCTCTTTAGGATAATGATCAAATGATCCGCTTACACCGACGCCGTAGGTGCCGCTCATATCCTCCCGAATACGTTCCCTTAGTTTAATACGTAGTACATCCAGCATGGAACGGGCGATATATCTATTCTCGGAATTCCATTCAAAGTCACCGCTAAATGTAATAGAATTCTGGCTTTTAGGCTCGATACCTTTTTTAATGATACATTCTTTAATCCCGGACGGAAAATCATAGGTAGAAGTATCCCAGCTTTCATGGCGATTTATAACCGGTAAACCGCCAAGATACGTTTCAATCAGAGGTTTAATTTTATCAAGCTCAAAATTCCCAACAAAAATAAAAGTAAAATCTCCGGCATCAGCGAAACGATCCCTATATATTTCCAGCGATTTTTGCATATCCATTTCTGATATGGCTTCAAGATTAAATGGTTTATAACGCGGGTGATACTGGGTTGTAATTGCATTAATTGAATCGTCAAATGCCGTCTCCGGATCCATAGCCTGATTCTGATAATATGCACTCAACCGGGTTTGAAGCGATATAAATACTGTACTATCCACACGGGGTGACGTAAAGGATAAGTAAATCAATTGAAAAAGTATTTCGAGATCATCCGGCGAAGCGTTACCGGAAAATCCCTCGGTTAATTGACCGATAGATGGAGATACATTAACGGCTTTTCCGGCTAATAATTTTTCAAGCTGGATAGCAGTAAATTCTCCTATGCCACTCTGTCCTAAAACAGACGTTGCCGTTCTTCCGGGAACAATATCTTCCGTGGAAACAAGTGAAAGACCTCCAGGGCTATAAGCGGTAAAACGTATTTCGTCATTTTTAAAGAGTGTCGGTTTTAAAATGACTCGTATCCCATTTTCCAACGTAAGTTCAGTAACTTCAATTTCATCAATATCTTTTTCCTCTTTAATTTTTGTACCAACCGGTTTTTCAGATAATAGCGGTTGATCAAGGGTATCATCGATATACGGATCAACTTTTGAGGAATCTATGGTTTCTATAATGGTATTGAGCAGCTCCTCATTTAAGGGATCAATTCCCTCCTTCTCCGGATAGTCTGCCAGAACCACGCGATTCGAATCAGAAATCCAGTAATTGGCCAGCCCATTTACTTCGTTCAATGAAATCCCTGGTACGAATTGCTGAAAGATATAGTACTCATAAGTTATACCCGGGATGGGTTCATCAAACATAAAATTGCGGATATATTCTGCTGCAAAGGCATTTGAATTCATTTGAGTACGTTCACGAAACAGCTTTTCCATTCCGCGTAGCAAATTTAATTTTTCCCGTTCCAGCTCTGTTTCAGTAAAACCAAAGTCTTTAACACGCTTGGCCTCTTCTAAAAGAGTCTGCATAGCAAGGGGAATACCGTTATCTTTAACCATAGCGGAAAGGGTATAAAAATTTCTGCCTCGTACAAACCGGCCGTCACCAGAGTAAGCAAAAAGGTATGGCGGATCGCTTTGCTGGGCCAACTCAGCCAATCGTTGATTAAACATGCCATTGTATAAATGACCGATTAGCATACGCCGGTAGTCACGTACGGTTTGTTCTTTTTCATCCGGTAATTTATAATAAATGCTGATACTCGATTGGGTTGCCTCGGGATCGGAAGCAATTGCAAACAAGGTTTCCTTATTATCCGGTACAGTAAAGTCAATGCGTTCTTTTGGGGATTTTTTTGCAGGAATATTGGAAAATTTATCAATGATGATTTGCTCTATTTCTTCAGGATCAAAATCACCAACGGCCATTACAGCCATCAAATCCGGGCGATACCAGTCTTTATAAAAAGATTTAAGCGTTTCATGTTTGAATGTATCCAATACAGCTTTCTGGCCAATGGGAAGTCGATTGGCGTATTTTGATCCCTTAAAGAGAACAGGCAATTGTTTATCACGCATACGATTATCGGCGCCCTGGCCTAAACGCCATTCTTCAATAACCACACCGCGCTCTCTTTCAATTTCGATGCTGTCAAATGCAACCAAATGCGCCCAGTCGTATAGTACCTGAAAGCCGGTTTTAACAACATCCATACTGTCGGTTGCTAACTGCAGCATATAGATGGTTTCATCAAAACTGGTATAAGCATTAATCTCAGGACCAAAGCGCATACCAATCGATTCCAGGTAGTCAACCAATTCGTGTTTTTTAAAATTTTCAGTTCCGTTAAAAGCCATATGCTCAACAAAATGTGCCAGACCCTGCTGATCATCATCTTCAAGAATGGAGCCGGCATTCACGGCCAAACGCAGTTCACAGCGATTTTCCGGCACGCCGTTGTATTTAACATAATAGGTTAATCCATTATCCAGGACACCTTTGGTGATCATTGGATCAACAGGCAAAGCGTCATCAATGTTTATTTCCGGCGGTTTTTCCTGATAGATGTATAATCGTTTTTCTGAACAGGTTATAAGAAGTAAAAGTATTAATCCAAGGGATATTCTCTTTATTCTCATCGAATTTTTCCTTTAAATTAGAATATACTGAAATCAAACTTAAAAAATTAAATCTTGGTACGGTTAAATAGGTTTATGGTTCCTCATGACTTAATTTGATTATAGTATATCATTTTTAGACATGAAATAAAAATTAATTTAATCAACGTTTAAATATAAGAATAACAATTATAAAAGGGGATACTAAATGAATATTAAAGACAGCAATATACTAATCACCGGCGGAAGTCTGGGCATTGGTAAAGCTTCTGCAAAACTACTGATGGAATCCGGGGCGAATGTAGCTATTACCGGACGTGATAAAGGCCGATTACATGCAGCCGCTAAAGAAACCGGAGCATTCCCGATTGTTGCCGATGTTGCAGTGGTAGAAGATATTGAACGTACATATCAGATATTTTTAAAAGAATTTCAAACGCTGGATTGCCTGATTAATAATGCCGGCATTGGAGGGCGTCGTCCCTTAATTGATGAATTGCAATTGCAAGATCTGGACTCTGTATATCGTGTAAATGTTTTCGGTGCAGCATTAATGGCATCAAAAGCAGCAGTTCTTTTTAAAAAACAAAATCATGGACATATTATAAATATCGGATCTACCTCGGCTTTGAAAAGCGATGCCCGTTCGACGGTTTATTCAGCCACAAAATTTGCCTTACGGGCGATGACACAAGCCTGGCAGGCAGAGCTGAGAAAATACAATGTACGTGTTATTCAGGTGAATCCATCGGAAGTCGCTACAGCATTTGGCAGCACTGACCGGATTGAAAGAAAACCCGTTGACAATAAATTAAGTTCAGAAGAAATTGCCTATACCATTAAAGCTGTTCTGGAAATGGACGATCGTGGATTTATACCGGAGTTGTCTGTCTGGGCAACCAATCCATGGTAATTGTAGTGATTGAGGGATGCTTTTAATGAAAATTTTTATTCTCATTATG
The DNA here is from genome assembly GCA_016928315.1 of Calditrichaceae bacterium. Classification (GTDB taxonomy): domain Bacteria; phylum Calditrichota; class Calditrichia; order Calditrichales; family Calditrichaceae; genus JAFGKZ01. The sequence continues at coordinate 39,511 of JAFGKZ010000168.1, read as the reverse complement.
CCGGCTGTTTGGCTTTCTTTTTTATTAGCTCAATCTGGTTTTGAACAATATTCTGATATCGATAGCCATGCTCTGAATACACCTGCTCATACAGCAGAAAACATAAAAACGCTGGCCTCCTATTTAATTAAACCGGCTCAGACCGAAAAGGAAAAAGTACGGGCCTTGTATCGCTGGGTAACGGAAAATATTAATTACGACGTGCAAAGTTATTTAATGAAATATAATAAACAACGATCCGTTAAACAGATATTGAAAGAACGAAGTACGGTCTGTGACGGTTATTCGCGGTTGATGGCAGAGCTTGCCAATGCTGTGGATATTGAAATGGTGCAAGTTATCGGATACTCAAAAGGATATGATTATAGAATTGGTGATCGTTTTAACGATAATCCCAATCATGCCTGGAACGCAGTCAAAATACATGGAACATGGCACCTACTGGATGTAACATGGGGGGCCGGTTATATTGATGAAAATAACCGTTTTGTCCGACGGTTTCAGGATCATTATTTTTTAACCCCGCCGGAATCCTTTATTCTCGATCATTTGCCGGAAGATGAACGATGGCAATTAATCAATCAACCAATATCGTTAAGAGAATTTGAAGATTATTTATTTTTAAAGCCCGCTTTTTTTCGATATGGATTATCGGTAAAAAGTCATTACAAAAATACACTGGATATTTATGATGAAGCCAAAGTTGAATTTTATGTACCGGATGATGTGTCTTTAATGGCTCAATTGTTTCAGGATGAAAATCCATTGCCGGAGTACCTGACTTTTAGCCAGAGAAAATCCGGTATCGTTAGAATTGCTGTTCAAATTCCCGAATCCGGAGAATATATTTTACGCGTTTATGCAAAAGAACAGGGGAATTCTCTGAAATTTGAATGGACCTGTGATTATAAGATTTTAACGTCAGGAGGCAAAGGAAAATCAGCAGGATTTCCATTTTCATACGCCACTTTTATTAATCAAAATGCCTATCTGTATGAACCCCTCATTCGATATCTTCCGGATGGACAGAATCAGAAGTTTAAGATTTTTATTCCCGGAGCTAAAGGCGTTGCAGTAAAAGTAAATGATAATTGGTCATTTTTGGATAGACAAGGGAATTTATTCGAAGGATATATTCCCATTAAAAAAGGAAAGATTCAGGTTTTAGCGCGATTTAAAGAAGGTAATGAGTATAGTGCTCTGCTTGATTATATAAGCGAATAACCCGCATATTTTCCTTTTATAGTTATATACTTAACGAACCTATTCGCTTAACAATTGAGGCACAGTTTGTAAATTGTAACCTGGATCGGCTTCAAAATTTCCCTCTACAAGCAATTGAGTTTGATTTTCAAACTGGCGTATCAAATACCGAATATTCCGATTGTAGTACTCACCCTCTTCAACGGTATTCGGTGTAATTGCGCTATTGGTAGTTAAGCGTCGCGTAAAGTTAATAATTTTGCTGATGAGATCGCGCTGTTCTTTTAAAATTTTAATATGTGCATCTTTTCTGTCTAATTGCTGTTTTAATTCTCCCTGAGTATTATTAGCGGCCGCTTTTCCAGAAGTAATCTGTTGCTGTAACTGGCTGATTTGATCTTTATAATCGGAACGTTCATTAATAAATTCCACTTGTGCGAACGAATAAGCGCCTATTATACCTGCAATTACACCAACAATTAAAGTAATAATCGGATAAATAATATGGGAGTGTTCTTTAAACCATATCTGCTTTTTTACTTTTTTATCAATTTGGGTAGTTTCGGATGATTCATACATAGATTGTAATTTTTCTATGTCCAAAGATTTTTTACATTTTGGACATACTTTTTGTGATGGGCTTACGGTCGTTGAACAATACGGGCAATACTCCATGGAATCCTCATAGTTTCATTTGCGTTTAAAAATGTGAATTTTATAAAGGTTATATTAATTAATCAAGTCCTTCTAATTTGCAAAAATTATGCAAAGATGTAAATTGTTAAACGAATTTAATTAAATAAGGACATTCTGATCGGATTAAACAAATAATAATTTTTATTGATTAAGTGCTTTTGGTAAATTATTTTACACTTCCGGAGTTAATAATAACCAATAATACAAATTATCTAATAGCGAGGGATCATATGTATTTTTATCAAATGATCTTTATATTTTTAGGTATTTTAATTTCCTTTGTAACAGCAGGTGATCTGCTAACGATCGGCACGAAAGCCCCAGATTTTGAATTGCCCGATGCCTATGGCAATTTACACAAGTTATCTGATTATCGGGGTAAAATAATTGTTTTATATTTTTACCCAAAGAACGGCACGCCGGGTTGTACAAAAGAGGCCTGCAATCTGCGTGATAATTATGAAGTTTTACAAAAAAGGGGCCTTGTCATTTTAGGAATCAGTTATGATGATGCGGAATCTCATCAGAATTTTATCGAAGAAAATCAATTGCCGTTTGTGCTTCTATCGGATACTGAAAAGCAAGTTTCGGAATTATATGGCGCAAAGGGAGGAATGCTCGGATTTATCGGCGCAAAACGGATTACCTATTTGATTGATGAGTCCGGTGAGATTATGCACATCTTTGATAAGGTTGATACCGGAGCTCATTCACAACAAATATTAGAAGTATTGGACAAGATGAGTGAATCCGATGAATTAGTAAAGCCGGATTCATCTCAAAATGAATAATATAAGGTTATAAGTGTAATCAGAATCAAAATGTTCAACAATAAATTAAAGGAGGTAAATATATGGCACAATCAGATCAGTTTGATCTAAGCAATTTTAAACCGCCGAATATTTCCGGGAGAAACATACTGTGGATCTTTGTTGCAATTATCATACTACTTTTTATATGGCAAAGCTGGTTTACGGTAAATCCTGAAGAAGTGGGAATTATTTTGCGCTTTGGAAAATATACCCGACAGGCGCCTTCCGGACTCAATTTCAAAATACCTTTTGGAGTTGAAGATGTTATTAAAGTTCCGGTGGAACGGCAAATTAAACAGGAATTTGGATTTCGGACTCTCAGAGCGGGCGTAAGATCGGAGTATGCTGCAAATCGTTTCCAGGATGAATCGTTAATGCTTACAGGTGACTTAAATGCCGCTCAGGTAGAATGGATTGTACAATACCGTATCAGTGATCCTTATAAATATTTGTTTAAGGTGAGAAACGCTGAAACGACTTTCCGTGATATTACTGAAGCTGTGATGCGGAATATCGTTGGGGATCGAACAGTCAATGAAGTTTTAACAGTTGGGCGTCAGGAAATTGCTTTAGCTGTGGAAGTAAAAATTCAGGAATTATGCGATAGCTATGAAACCGGTATTAAAGTGGATCAGGTTGTGCTTCAGGATGTTAATCCGCCGGATGAAGTGAAGCCTTCATTTAATGAAGTAAATGAAGCACAGCAGGAAAAAGAAAAACTCATCAATCAGGCACGTTCGGAATACAATAAAGTTATTCCAAAAGCAAAGGGTGAAGCACAAAGACAGATTGAAGAAGCCAGGGGCTATGCTTTGGAACGTGTTAATAATGCTAAAGGCGATGCAGAACGTTTTAAGGCCCAGTTTCGGGAATATGCCAGAGCAAGGGAAGTTACGCGTCAAAGGCTTTATTTGGAAACTCTAAATGAAGTTATGTCAAAGGTTGGAAGAAAACTAATAACGGACGATAAAGCCTCCGGAATTTTACCCTTGTTCAATCTTGAAAAAGGAGGGCTGAATGATGCAAAGTAAAAAAATGATTCCCATAGCAGTTTTAGTATTGATTGTTTTAATTGTTATTTTTTCATCGGCGTTTGTAGTTAATGAAACGGAACAGGTGATTATTACACAATTTGGTAAACCCGTTGGAGAGGCAATTACTGATCCCGGTATTCATTTCAAAGTACCTATCATTCAGGATGCAAATCGATTTGACAAACGTTTTCTGGAATGGGACGGTGATGCAAACCAGGTACCGACAAAAGATAAACGATTTGTTTGGGTAGACTGCTATGCCCGCTGGCGAATATCTGATCCATTGTTGTTTTTCCAGCGCGTTAGGGATGAACGCGGCGCACAAGCCCGGTTGGATGATATTCTGGACGGTGAAACGCGAAATGCCGTGGCTAAACATGATTTGGTTGAAATTGTTCGCAGTACCAATCGTAAACCCGTTGTAGATATGGATATTATGGAAGGCGCTGATGATTCAGAAGTTTTCCCTGAAATAGAAATTGGACGAGATAAAATTACCCGTGAAATCCTTGCAGCGGCTTCTACGCGCGCCAAAGAACTGGGTGTGGAAGTGCTTGATATGCGCTTTAAACGTATTAATTATGTAGAAGAAGTCCAGCGTAAAATTTATGAGCGTATGATTACAGAACGTAAACGAATTGCTGACAAATATCGTTCTGAAGGTCAGGGTGAAGCATCAAAAATTATTGGTGATAAAGAACGCGATCTTAAGCAGATTCAATCTGAAGCCTATCGTGAAGCCCAAACTATCATAGGCAAGGCTGATGCGGAAGCTACAGCAATTTATGCCCGCGCTTATGATCAGAATGCAGATTCAAGGGAATTTTATCGTTTTCTGAAAACTCTGGAAACCTATAAAACTTCTTTCTCTGAAAAAGACTGGCTGATTTTATCTACAGAGAGTGATTATTATAAATTTTTAGAAAAACAATCAGGCAGGTAGAAAATATAATCGCTTCCATCATTCAGGTGGAAGCGATTATTATAAAATATTTATTCTGCTTCTGCTGTAGTCGGCGCCGGCCGCGCTGCCAGTTTCTGATCCAGCATATAAAGAGCAGTGGATTTATCACCAACCCACTTTAATTGCTGAATAATATCTTTTGCCGTTTTTTCTTCTTCGACCTGCTCGGCAATAAACCATTGAAGTTCCACCTGAGCCGCATAATCGTTTTCCTTTAATGCCAGGGCGTATAAATCATGAATCAGTTTTGTTACATGCTGTTCATGTTTCAAAACATTTTCAAACATATCCAGAATCGATTTATACTCAGCCTGCGGTTTGGCGATCGCTTCCAGTTCTACGCGGCCATCGCGGTCGAAAACAAAATCATAAAATCGCATAGCATGAATGTGTTCCTCAGCAGCCTGCTGTTTCATCCAGGCGGCAAAGCCGGGTAAATCGATGGTTTCACAATACGCGGACATGGCCAGATACAAATATTCCGAATACAATTCAGCATTTATCTGATCATTAAATGCCTTTTCAATTTTTTTACTTATCATTATATAACTCCTCTGATTAATTTTGCATTTATTTTGATATCTTTCTAATATATCAAAGAATAGAAAATCAAAGTTTTTTATTCCTAAAAAAGTATTACAAATATATTAAAAATATTTTAGATGCAAAAATTCTTAAATGGAGACGGTTTTTAATGATTGAATGGAATGTTGATCCCGAAATTTTTCATATAGGTTTTATTTCGATACGTTATTATAGCTTACTATTTATGCTCTCGTTTATCCTTGGTATTGCTATATTTCATGGCGTGTATAAGCGTGAAAATAAACCAAAGGCAGATTTAGATCCTTTATTAATTTATATGATGCTGGGAACGGTAATCGGCGCAAGGCTTGGTCATTGCCTGTTTTATGATCCTTCTTACTATTTAAGCAATCCCATAAAAATATTGAAAGTATGGGAGGGCGGCCTGGCCAGTCATGGCGCGGCTATTGGTATTCTGCTGGCTTTATATTTTTACTCAAAAAAGCACCTTGATCAGCCTTTTTTATGGCTGGTTGACCGTATTGTTATTACAGTTGCTTTGGCAGGTTTCTTTATCCGGATGGGAAATCTGTTTAACTCGGAAATAATCGGCAGACCAACCAATGTGCCATGGGCATTCAAATTTATTCGCGCCCAGGTTACAGATCCTTTAACACCCCGTCATCCATCCCAGGTGTATGAGGCATTAGCCTACCTGGCAATTTTTGGAATTTTATATTACATCTATAAAAAACAAGGTTCCAAAGTGTGCCGGGGATTTTTACTCGGTTTATTTCTGGCTTTAGTATTTGGCGTTCGTTTTTTTGTAGAGTTTTTAAAAGAAAACCAGGTTGCCTTTGAGTCAGGAATGGCCTTGAATATGGGGCAAATATTAAGTATCCCGGCTGTAATAGCGGGCATTGTCCTCATTTTTTGGGCCAAAGAACCGAATAATGAGTTACCTGAAACGAAAACGTCACCGAAGAAAAAATAGTATTTACAGCGGTGTCATGCCCGGGAAATCGGGCAGCCAAATATCTTTTACAATAGATTTTCGCTTGCGCGGAAATGACAGTATGTTAGCTCTCTTTGATATAGAACGATATTATGACTATAATTGTGGTTAAATACGAATGATTTTCGTCTACTGGAAAATAATTCACCACAATTTCCATTTATTTTAATGATAAATTAAGTATACATTTTTGTCTCCGAATAAGTTTTTGAAGCAGGAAAAGGTGACATACATTGTCACTATTAGTTTCACGACCCAAAACGACTCATCAACTGAGACAAAATGAATCTTAAAAAGTGAAGCAACATTGCTGGCATAAAAATTGAGTAATGATACACATAAATAAAAAATCGTGTAATAATTATACAATTGGATGGCTAAAATGGATTTTTTACTTAATGCCTGGACAATCAGCGCACCTATTATTTTTATTGTAGTGCTGCTGATATCAATTTATTTTTTAGCTCGTTTCACTCAAAGACAAAGCAACCGTTTATTTCTTAAAATGGCAAGCGAGATAAGAGCCTTATTTGTAGAACAAGTATCTGCAAACAAATCGACGGTTAAAAATAATCCACATAAATTGCTCAGCTATACCTCACTGGCTCTCAGTAGTTTAATCAGTTTGTTTATCGTTGGTTTTATCCTCGGTTTTATTATGCTTTATGCAGTATCTCAAATATTATCTTTTTTTGAACTATCCATTTTACCCAGTTTCTTTAAGATGATATTTGAATGGTTTCTCCTTGTTACATCATCGGTTTTGTTAATTTTTGCCGGTATTTATGCTTCAAAGTTACTTTCGTATTATATATACAAAATTCAGATTCCGCACGCACATTTAATTGTACAAATTACATCGTCCATTCTGCTTTTTCTTTCTGTATTTATCAGTTTTCGTAATATGGATTCTGCCAGCAGCATAGTAAATTTTTCTTTATTGATTGTAACTGCATCTTTGCTGATTGCACTGATTTCACCGATCATGAAATGGCATCATGTAAAATCCAATCATAAAAGTAAAGCTGCTTAAAAAATAATCACATATAACCTTATAAATGAGATTATATTTTGCCTGTATGGCACAAACATTGCACTTGAACAAACAGAAAGAAAAAAGAAAACAGATGGAGGCAGTTATGCAATCAGCGCCATACGATCTTGAAAAATATCTCAAGGAATTAACGTTGGATGAACTGGAGCAAATCGTTTTTAAAGACGAGGATGATTTTGATTCTTTCCTGACGCTTTCGGAAGTAACACCGATGCCTTTCCCAAAACCGGTTTTTGATAAGAACACATCAAAAAAACGGATAAATTGAGTTATTTTATAATTTACTTGCATTCCCAAATCCCCAAATAATTCTTTTGAACTATTCGAAAAATACTTTATATTTTTCCACACTCAATAATAATTTAAATATTGGTTTGGTATGAGTAATTCGCGTCCCAGCTGGGATGAGTATTTTATTAAACTGGTTGATGAAGTGGCCAAACGCGCTACCTGCGATCGGGGCAAAAGCGGTTGTGTAATTGTCCGTGATAAACGGTTACTCTGCAGCGGCTATGTCGGTTCGCCGCCGGGATTTCCCCATTGCGATGAGGCCGGCCATGATCTGAGAAAAGTATTCGATCCCGATGGTACCGTGCGCCAGCATTGTGTGCGTACGATTCATGCAGAACAAAATGCTATTTGTCAGGCCGCCCGATATGGCATATCGTTGGAAAACACGACACTCTACTGCACCATGGAACCCTGCCGTGTCTGTGCTATGCTGATTATCAGTGTAGGCGTTAAGAAAGTAGTCGCCAAACGCCGCTATCATGCTGCTCAGGATACCCGGGATTTATTTAAAAAAGCCGGTATCGAACTGGTTGTAATGGAAGACAGTGTCGAAACATACGATAATCAGTAATCCCACTTAAAGCGCTATAATTAATGATTGTTTTTCGCCCATTTTTCATAATATGTAATTAAAGAAAAAGTGGGATCATCATCCGAATGGATAGTCTGCTTCCAGTATAATTCTCTCTGTTCCTTGGGCCAAACCATAATAACGTTTTTCTCTGTATGTAAGAGTTTACCATTGCATTCGTATGTATCATTGTCTCTTTTCAAAACCAGTATCCGTTCATCGTTTTCAATTTTAAGTTCACTATCATCCAGTTTAAGTTCTTTAAATATGCCGTTAAAGTTTGCCTTTAAAATACCGTTTTCTTTCCATAATTTGCGATCTTTTACGTAAATGCCTTCATCCACATTGTCTAATAAAAAATCATCACCGAACAGAAGATCTATTAGATCATTAAAATCCTTTTCTTGTTTTACAGCTTCTTCTTCTGAGCTTTGAATATCGTTATAATGTACCGTGATTTCACCATGATCAAAGTTCTCATTATAAACAAGCCGATATTCAATGGATTTGTAAGTTAAACATCCCTGCAATAATAGAAGGGTGAATATGATTGGAATGATTATAATTTTTTTCATGAATTGATTCCTCCTTTGTTTGTTTCAGTCAATGAAAGTCCAATTTCATATAAGGTAATTTCACTTTTTGATGATTGAAATTTCTCTAATGTCTGCACAAGTTTAGTTATTTGAATCTGATGGATTTCCTTATTCATTTCAGACAGGGCATAATAATTTTGAGTACCAGTCGCGGTATTAAACAGATCAATGTAATGAATCGACCGAACACCCTGTTTTTCCAATCTTGATAATTTTTCAATTAACAGCGATACGGGGATTTTTTCATTTGCATATTTTTTTAGTTCAGAATCATTTTTTAAAATTTCTTGCAATATCGGCCAATCCTCATTATGCAAAGCTTGTTCAATCTGAGCTGTTTGTTTTTTACCCGATGCAGGTTCTTTAATATTGAATATGAACAGTGAAATCAATATAAAAATTAATACAACTGCAGCTGCATATACATAAAGTTTGGAAGGATTGTATAATTCTGATTTTTCCGTGGTTGAAAGTCTGTTTGTTAGATCTGATTTAAATTGATTTTTATTAAGTTTAATCAAATCATTCACATGTCCTTTATCCACTTCGTAATAAATCTTTAAATGTCTTAAATAAGCATTACGGCAAATATCACATTCTTTTAAATGATTAAGTATTTGGATCCGCTCATTTGTATCAATTTCCCGCCGGATAAGAGGCGGAATCTTATCATTTACTTTTTTACATATCATATAACATCTCCCGGGTAAACTGGAATTTTGTTTCCAGTAAATGTCGTATCCTTTTTCTGGCCAAATGAAGATTACTCTGAACATTATTTACGGACATTTTTAATGTCTCAGCAATTTCCTCAAAGGCAAATCCTTCAATATCTCTTAAAAGAAAGACTGCTTTTTGTTTTGGTTTTAAATCAGATGAACACTGAACCACTAAACTAAATATTTCATTCAAACTCTCAGGATCACTCGTATTTACCATTTCTAATATTTCATTCTCAAAAACATCCGGCTTTTTCTTTCTTAAATAATCGATGCATAAATTCATCGCCATTTTATAAATGAAAGTGAAAATCGGTTTTTCCTGATCGAATTTATCACGATGTTCCCAGAGTTTTGTAAAGACATCCTGGGTTAAATCGTAGGCCGTCTCTTTATGATGTATCATCTTAAATATGATATTCAGTATCGGCTGACTATAACGATCCACAATTTCATCAAACTGATTTTCAATCATATCCAGATCCGGATTGTTTAAAGGGTTATACGTACATCTGTTTAATTCATCAAGTTTTTGATAAATATATTCAGTTTAAATGCTGGTTAATATTAAGCATAGAAATTTAAAAAGGGAATTTTATTTGACCTTAGTAAGTCTTATAGAATTGAAACATGCAGAAGCTAACGTCGTAGACGCTTATATTTGGGGGAGTTTAACTTCCGGACATTTGTTCAATTTTTAGAAATTAAATATTTTAGTATGTATTTATGATTTTTTACTCATAAAGGAGAAAATTATGCGTCAACTTATTCTATTGTTAACCGTTTTAATCGGGACAATTTTAATGAGTAGTGAACTGAAAGCTCAATTGATCACAACACCGATGGCCAGTCCGGCAGCCGTGGTTAAACAGGAACTCGGGTTAAGCTGGGTCAAAATTTCTTATCACCGCCCAGCCGTAAAGGGAAGAGAAATCTGGGGAAAACTAGTACCTTACGGCCTGACGACATTCCAGTTTGGCAAAGGCAATCCCGCCCCCTGGCGCGCCGGAGCCAATGAGAACACAACAATTACTTTCACAGATGATGCAAAAATTGAAGGCCAGCCAATCAAAGCCGGTACCTACGGTTTATTTATGATTGTAGAACCGGAAGAATGGACATTGATTTTGAGCAGCAATGCCACATCCTGGGGCAGTTTTTATTATGATGAGAAGGAAGATGTTTTGCGGGTCAAACTGAAACCACAAACGGCTGAACACAAAGAGTGGCTGGAATATGGATTTGATACAATCACATTTAATAGTGTTAACGCCTATTTGCACTGGGAAAAAGTCAAAGTACCTTTTAAAATTGAATTTGATGTTGACAATACGGTAATCAAAAATATTGAAAACCAATTACGTAACACGGCAGGATTTACCTGGCAAGGTTGGAACCAGGCGGCTTCTTACTGTGTTCGGAGCAATACGTTTCTTGATAAAGGTGAAGAATGGGCCAAAAAGTCTATCGCAATGAACGAGAATGAAACAAACCGTAATATATACGGCTATATTCTTCTGGCAGCCGGTAAAAATGACGAAGCACTAAAAGTATTTAAAGAAAATGTAAAGAAATATCCGGATAGCTGGAATGTTAAAGACAGTCTTGGCGAGGCCTATAAAACGCTTGGTGATAAAAAGAATGCAAAAAAATACTACGAAGCTGCTCTAAAATCTGCCCCTGAAAATCAAAAGGATCGAATTAAAAAGGCGTTATCAGATTTGTAAACACATACTCCAAATTTGCTTTATTTGTCATCCTGATTATACATTATTCGAATCAGGATGACATTTTTATTTGTTATTTACCAAATTGTTTGACATTAGCCAGAGAAGAGATGTTCAATGAATAGATCAATTTATTTACTTATTTCATGTTTAGTTTTATTAAAAATTATGCAAGCTCAGCCTATCCGACCTGCAGATGCTGCTGAAATTGAACTCGGTCTGAATAAATTGAATGTTCTGGGAAGCGTACTTTATATAGCCGCCCATCCGGATGATGAAAATACAGCTGTGATGGCTTATATGTCCAAAGGCAAACTGGTTCGTACCGGTTATTTGTCTATGACACGCGGAGATGGAGGTCAAAACTTATTGGGGCAGGAAAAAAATGATCTGCTCGGCGTGTTACGCACACAGGAACTTTTAGCCGCCCGTCGTATTGATGGAGCAGAACAATTTTTTACAAGAGCCATAGATTTCGGCTATTCCAAAACACCGGAAGAAACGATGCGATTCTGGAATAAAGAGAAAATTTTAAGCGATCTGGTTTGGGTTATTCGTAACTTTAAACCGGATGTCATTTTGACCCGATTTTCTAAAGAGCAAGGCGGGCATGGGCATCATCTGGCTTCGGCGATACTGGCAGAAGAAGCATTTAGGGCCGCAGCTAATCCGAATCAGTTTCCAGAACAGCTCAAATATGTAGAACCCTGGCAGGCAAAACGTATTTTGTGGAATTCCTGGCGACCTGAACTGGAAAACCGATCCAAAGCGTTACCACCGATTATTCAAATTGATTTGGGTGATTACAATCCATTACTTGGAAAATCATATATGGAAATTGCCGCCATCAGCCGGACTATGCACAAAACACAGGGATTCGGTTCTTCAGCCCAACGGGGGAATTTTATCAACTATTTTGAGCATACAGCCGGCGATCCTGCCGAGACATCCTTATTTGATGGTATTGATTTGACCTGGAATCGTATAGAAAATAGTGAAAAAATACAGCAGCTTATTCAGAAAGCTATAGATGAATTTAATCCCCAAAATCCATCAAAAAGTGTGTCGGCATTAATAGCGGTTTACAGGGAAATAAACAAACATGCGCCCGGTTTCTGGATCGATAAGAAAAAAGCGGACGTTGTAAAATTGATTCAGCAATGTTCCGGGTTGTGGCTGGAAGCGATTGCGGATCAGCATACATTAATTCCAGGGGATTCGCTGGGCATTACTATTACCGCAATCAATCGATCAGATTTACCTATAGCTTTAGAAAAACTGAAAATTATTAGTAGTAATAACGCAGTCAATCTCAGTCGAAAGCTGGAATATAATCAACCATTTGAATTTAAAACAAAAATACAAATTCCTGAATCAGCCCAAATTTCCCAACCGTTCTGGCTCAGGGAACCATCAGAATATGGACGTTTCAATGTATCTGACCAGAAGTTGATTGGTAAAGCAGAAAATGATCCTGAATTTCTTGCTCAAATCACGATGGGTATAATGAATCAGGTTTTAGTTTACCAAATTCCGGTCCGTCATCGCTGGAACGATGCTACAAAGGGAGAAATGTATCGCCCGGTTGTTATTCAACCTGCTCTTTCTGTGTGGATTGATCAATCTGTTTATATCTTTGCGAATCAAGAATCAAAACCAATTAAAATTCATCTCGAGAACTATAAGGCACCTGTTTCAGGCAAATTAAAGTTACAGCTACCTGATAATTGGAGTTGCCAGCCGGAATCTTTTGAGATTGACCTCAAGGCAAATTCTCCAGCAAAGATATATACTTTTACAATTAATCCCCCTAAAAATGAGAATAGTGCAACAGTTTATGCATCGGTTTCAACCGGCAAACGGGAATTGAATCAATCCATATATAGAATTGAATATGATCATATACCAATTCAAACCGTTTTTGAACAAGCTCAAGCTGAAATTGTTCGTGTAAACCTGGCAAAACAGGGTGATCGAATCGGTTATATTATGGGGCCTGGGGATGAAATTCCCCCGGCACTCGAGCAGGTTGGTTATCAGGTTGATTTGCTATCTGATGATGATATTGAATCACAAAATTTATCAAAATATGATGCTATAATATGCGGAGTAAGAGCCTTCAATACGAGAGAAACGCTGCAATCTCTGCAAATTCGGCTGAATGATTACGTAAAAAATGGCGGAACCTGGATTGTACAGCACAATACAAGATTTGGTTATCGTTCGGATCAAATTGGTCCTTATTCATTCGAAATTGGACGGGATCGCATCGCAGATGAAACAGTAAAAATGGAATTTATTAATCCTGATCACGCTTTGTTAAACAATCCGAACAAGATTTCACAGGAAGATTTCGATGGATGGGTGCAGGAGCGTGGACTTTATTTTGCTGAAAAATGGGATAAGGCTTTCCAGCCCATTCTGAAAGGCAATGATACAGGAGAAAATGAAACGCAGGGGGCGCTGTTATATGCAAAATATGGAAAAGGTGTTTTTATTTACTCCGGTTTGTCTTTTTTCAGACAGTTGCCTGCCGGCGCCCCGGGCGCCTATCGTTTATTTGTGAATATGATTTCAGCGGGGAAACAGAAATAATGTCAGGTCATAATATAGATGATAAAGTTCCTGTTCTGAAAACCTGGAAAAGACTGTACACACTGGTCTTTTTAAATCTCGTAATGCTCATTTTTTTGTTCTATCTATTTACGAAGGTTTTTGAATGAGTATTATCGACTGGATTGTCCTCGCCTCCTTCCTGATTTTTATTGTTACATACGGTACGTGGAAAAGCCGCGGTAGCAAAGACGTTAAAAATTATCTGCTGGCCAATAAATCAGCCCCATGGTATACGATGACACTTTCTATTATGGCAACACAGGCCAGTGCAATCACATTTCTTTCCACGCCGGGCCAGGCTTTTGTGGATGGCATGCGATTTGTGCAGTTCTATCTGGGCTTACCTATTGCCATGATTATTTTATCCATAACCGCTGTGCCGATTTTTCACCGTTTAAATGTTTACACCGCCTATGAATATCTGGAACAGCGCTTTGATTTAAAAAATCGCATTCTGGGCAGCGTTCTCTTTTTAACGCAACGGGGACTTGCTGCCGGATTTACCATCTTTGCTCCGGCACTGATTCTTTCAGTGTTGTTGGGATGGGATATCAATCTTACCATATTTGTCATTGGTATTTTAGTGATTATTTATACAACGGTCGGTGGCACGGTTGCAGTTAACAAAACGCATATGCAGCAAATGGTTGTTATCACCTTTGGAATGGTCATGGCTTTTGTGATGATATACCGTTTACTGCCGGATGATATTTCTGTAATGGATGCGGCTCATATTGCCGGTAAAATGGGTCGTCTTAATGTGATTGATTTTAACTTTGATTTAAGTACACGATATAATATCTGGTCCGGACTCATAGGCGGCACTTTTTTAATGTTGTCTTATTTTGGGACGGATCAGTCACAGGTTCAGCGATATTTATCCGGCAGTTCGGTTACTCAGAGCCGGATGGCATTGCTGGTTAATGGCCTGGTTAAAATCCCCATGCAGTTTATTATCCTTTTTATCGGTGCAATGGTTTTTGTATTTTATCAGTTTGTTACGCCACCGATTTTTTTCAACTCTGTTGAAGAAACAAATGTTAAAACCAGTGCATATGCCAGCCAGTACAAAGCGCTTGAAATCCAGTATGATGAGATCCATCAAGAAAAACAATCTCAGATAAGAGATTTATTGCAGGCTATTGATCAAAATGATGAAAACGAAATACAACAGCAGAAAGTAAAATTAAATGGTATAAATGATCAGGCAAAAGAGATCCGTAAAGATGGCATTGCACTTATTGAGCAGGCCAATCCCAACGCAGATACTAATGATACCAATTATATTTTTCTGAATTTTGTAATATCTTTTTTACCTGTCGGTTTAATCGGATTAGTGTTAGCTGCCATATTATCAGCCTCCATGTCATCCACTTCTGCTGAGTTGAATGCTCTGGCCTCAACCTCGGTCATTGATATTTACAAGCGGATTTTTAAGAAAGATGGCAGTGACCGTCATTATCTCTTGGTTTCAAAAATGGCAACAATATTCTGGGGTGCATATGCGATCGGCTTTGCCATGTTTGCCAATAAATTGGGTTCACTTATTGAAGCTGTAAATATATTAGGTTCCCTTTTTTATGGAACGATATTAGGTATATTTTTAGTAGCTTTTTACATCAAATGGGTAAAAGGAACTTCGACTTTTATAGCGGCCATCCTGGCTGAAATTGTAGTACTTTTATGTTTCTTCTTTACAGACATGCCATTCCTGTGGTTTAATTTTATTGGTTGTGTGCTTGTGGTCGCACTAGCGATTTTTCTCAATCCAATCAATAAATCAGACCAAGAAACTCAGTCGTGATTATTCAAGATATTATTGTTTTTCCATTAATTTTGCTATGATATTTATAGCATTTTGATTCGTTGGATCCAGTTCAAGAGACTTGCTATAATTTTCAACAGCTAATTCATTCTCTCCAGCCTTCATATAAGCCTCTCCCAAGCTATCATATGGATTAGCTAGTTTAGGATAGCGCTTAACATTGAGTTTAAATATTTGGATTGCTTCTTCAAACAAATTTTCATGTAATAAATCATAACCCACTTGATTTAGTAACCAAGGATCTTCATACTGGTAATTTTGTGATTTCATTAGAGAATCAAAATGCATACTCATATAGTCATACCCATCCTTGTTTAATAGATTGTACACATATTGTTTTATAGGTAATCTTGGTTTTTCCGGTTTTAAATTTCTCATAATTGCGAAAACACCATTACCAACTTCTTCAGCGACAGGTTCATCATAATTTGCTAAAATTATGGCTATTTCTCCTTTTACCATCCATTCGACTACCATGGCGTTAAAACCCTCGAATCCCCCGGCTTTTGCATTAAATATAGATTCATCTGAAATAATTTTTTCCCAGGTAAGTTTAATATCAGGATTAGCATATACATACATTATTTTTTTATGAGGATCGGTTAAGAGAATATCTGTATTCTCCAGGGCACTATAAAATTTATAAAGATCACCAGTTGTTGAATAACAACCTCCTGCGGGAGTTGCGTAGTTTTCAAATTGAATTGTTTTAATAAGTTTACCTGTTGCAGATTTTATATATCCTGTTGCCCTGTTTGTTAAGGTATCTAAATGAGAATAATAAGTGTTTTTCATGTCTAACGGATCAAATATTCTTTGCTGTAAAACATCTGCATAGGGTTTATTGGTAATATTTTCGATGATTTTTCCTAGGACAATAAAACCACTATTCGAATAATAGCGGTTTGATCCAGGTTTAAAAAGAAGGGGTTCCGAAACGATTAGTTTTAAAAGGTCGTCGACAGTTTTGAATTTTGTACGATTTTTTTGATACTCCGGATGCATTCCATAATCACCAAAGCCGCTGGCATGTCGAAGGATATGCCGGATAGTAACCTTTTTTGATATATTATCGTCAAAATCATCAATATATTGTCCAATTGGATCATCGAGTTTAAGAGAGTCCTCAGATAACAATTGTAGTATTAATACATAAGTAAAATCTTTGTTGAGTGAGCCTATATTAAATCGAGTTTCTATAGTGTTATTTATAGATTCTTCATGATTAGATAATCCAAATGCTTTATTATAAACTATTTTGCCGTCTTTAGCATAAAGAACAACACCGGAAAAATAATCCTTATTTGAATACATTTTAACCAAATCATCAATTTTAGAATCAATACTAGGTGTACATGACTGTAATATTATAAATAAACTCATACTTATATAAAATAAATGCTTAAACATACATCGCTCCAAATATGATTATTTAAAATGAATAGGTGTTGAACTTAGTAAAAAAATACTAAAAATAAAACTAATACCGGATCATAGGGTATCTTTATAATTTTGTTATTCAAAAAGCAAAAGTTTCCTAGTTTTCAACATTGTCTTGCTTGTAGATAATTTGCATAGATAAATTCCGCTGGGAAGTCCAGCTGCATCCCATTGAATGCTGTATATGCCTGCTGATTGATGTTCCGATACTAATGTAACAATCTTTTGCCCCAGAACATTAAAAATGGATATATCCACGTGTTGGAGCACATCGCGATGTGCCCCTACCGTATATAAAATGGTGGTCATTGGATTGAAGGGATTGGGATAGTTGGTTAAATTTATCTCATAACAAGAATCTGGTTTTTCATCAATGATTGACGTGGTTGGAAATATGGGATTACCTTCCTCATCGACCGTTTTAATAGCTTCAAAATAATACCCGTCAATGGATTTCAATTCACCTAAAATTTCATCATCCCAGCGGTCATCCGGCGCACCGCTGATAAACCAGTCGCTGCCATTATCTGCAACAATCATCCCATACTTTTTCAAAGCGGCCAGGATCACGCGGACTGGCTCTGAAAATCCTGAAATATCAAAATCGGCTTTTAATCGAAAACGCAAACCCATGGGAGGGTAATCAGGATTATCAGATGAGCTGGCAAAGTGTCGTGCCGGATAAATGTACTCCCTTCTTGTCTTACTTACCGTAAACCGCAGGGCATGATTGATTTCTTTCTTAATATAAACTTCTTCATATCTAACCAATCCGGGAAAGATGGGTAATCCAGCCGCGTCGGCCGAAGTCCATCCAGCCGGACGCAGTTCGTTACTTGTTAAATCATATTTCGCACCTGACCTTGCTTCCCAATGATCATCCACGGGATAAGAACTATATATTTCATAAAGCATGGCATTGGTAGTATCCACCGCAATCACATGGCGGTCTCCGTTTGAGTTTGGACCGCCCTCAATCGGAGCATCCAAAGGAATTGGAAAAGGGCTGGGATCACTTTCATTGCCATAAGCGGTGTAAACAATATCAATTAATGGCTGGGAACCATTCACAACGACATAAGGGATACCAATCGGCGCTCCCTGCCAATAGGTTCCAAAATCGGGATGAAGGTTTGTGTAAGAACCGATACTGTCAATAAAATTATCTGAATTAGGATGAACCTCATAGCCGGAAATATCCCAGTTCCAGGCGTTATCGGGAGGAAACACCTGTAAGTTGCCGGTATTGGCCGATTCACCGGAAATTAAATTATAAGTCAATATTAACACTAATACGAGGCAAATTGATAAATTTAACTTCATATTATAATATCCTTTTTAATTAAAACCTGGATATATAAACATTTGCAAAACAGGTGCCAGTAAGGTTTGAATCTAATATAGTTTTGTGTGCTGACAGATTTCAGTCAATACTTTACCGCTGGATTTTGGATGGATAAAGGCAATAGTAGTATGCTGTGCCCCCGGTTTGGGATTTTCATCAATCATCTGGATTCCTGCTTTTTTCAATCCGCTAATCTCATTATCAATCTGATCGGTCTCATAGGCAATATGGTGCATGCCCTCGCCTTTTTTCTCAATGAATTTGGCAATGGGGCTTTCCGGACTGGTCGGTTCAAGCAGTTCGATGCGTACTTCCCCCACCTTAAACAGGGCTGCGCGTACCATTTGATCGTGCACCGCTTCGATA
Organism: Calditrichaceae bacterium; assembly: GCA_016928315.1. Lineage (GTDB taxonomy): Bacteria > Calditrichota > Calditrichia > Calditrichales > Calditrichaceae > JAFGKZ01. The sequence continues at coordinate 20,712 of JAFGKZ010000168.1, read as the reverse complement.
CCCTCAAAATCCAGATTAAGCACATCCCGGTAAAATCCAATCTGTTCATCCAATGAATTAACGGCAATACCAATATGATTTATCTTTGTAATCATGGTTTTTTGTATTCCTTTAAAAAGGTCTTAAAATTTTCATTAACAAACGAGTAGGGGCTGCATTTTTTCTGATAAATTTTTTCAATCCAGTTATCCAGTTTTTCTTTTTGGGTGATGAATGTTTTCAACTCTTCTTCAATTTTTCCGGAGATAATGCGATTGATTTCATTAAGGATACGTAATTTGCGACGGGCCTCAAGTTGCCCTTTAAGGTTTATGTTGTGTAAATAATTCTCAGTATCTTTTAAAAGCTGATCGATTCCTTCATTGAGTTTGGCCGAGGTCATCACCACAGGATTTTCAATATAATTCCCATTCTGTTCTTTGAATTCCAGTATATATTTAACTTCAGCCCGGACCTTATCAGCATCATCCCGGTCCGATTTGTTCACAACAAAAACATCACCAATTTCCATAACGCCGGCTTTTAACGCCTGTATTTCATCACCAAGCCCGGGAACCAGCACCAAAAGAACAACGTCCGATAATTCCATTACTTCAATCTCGGTCTGGCCGACGCCGATGGTCTCAATCAGAATTAGATCATATCCGGCTGCATCCAATACCTTTATAGCATCTGATGTTGCGCCTGATACACCACCCAAATGCCCGCGTGAAGCCATCGATCGAATAAAAACCCCTTCGTCCGTCGCATGTTTCTGCATCCGGATACGATCACCCAGAATAGCGCCGCCTGAAAATGGTGAACTGGGATCTACTGCAATCACAGCAACTTTTTTACCGACTGCGCGCATCCTGAAAATAAGATGATCAACCAGGCTGCTTTTTCCTGATCCCGGCGGACCGGTTATACCCCAGACAACAGCCTTTCCACAGTATGGATAAATCTGATCAATCAGGGATTCTTTCATTTCATGATCGTTTTCAATCCAGCTAATAGCGCGGGCAACAGCCCGGCTCTGACCCTTGATCACATTTTCAGAAAGTTCTATCAATGGCTGATCCTGGATTTGTTGGCTTCAATAAAATTAATCACATCTTTGATAGGCGTACCCGGGGTAAAAATTGCCTCAATGCCCTTTTTCTTAAGATAGGAAATATCATCATTGGGAATAACGCCTCCGCCAAAAATGATGATGTTATCGCCACCTTCTTTGCGGATTAAGGAGACCACTTCAGGAAACAATTCATTATGGGCGCCGGACAGAAGACTTAATCCTACAAAGTCCACATCTTCCTGGATAGCCGATTTACAAATGGCCTGTGGAGATTGGCGTATGCCGGTATAAATAACTTCATATCCGGCATCTTTCAATGCCCGTGCGATATATTTTGCTCCGCGATCGTGACCGTCCAAACCGGGTTTAGCAATTAAGATTCTTATTTTTTTTGCCATAGTATTATTCCTTGTTAAAGAACAACAGACTCCTGATATTCACCAAACTCTTTCCGCAGGACACCGCATATTTCGCCTAACGTTGCATAAGCTTTTACGGCCTCCAAAATAACGGGCATTAAGTTGACCTTTTCATCTCTGGCCGCATCTCTCAATTTTATCAGTAATTGTTTAACCTGAGAATTATCTCTTTCAGCTTTTAGTTTTTGCAACTTTTCTGATTGTATTTTTCTAAGCGCAGGATCGACCCGTAATATTTCAATCATGCTTTCATTTTTGCTTGTAAATTGATTAACACCAACAATGATGCGTTCATTTTTTTCCACTTCCTGCTGGTATTTATAAGCGGCATTCTGAATTTCTTTTTGAATATACCCGGCTTCGATTGCTCTAACCATACCTCCTAATTGCTCAATTTTATTAATATAACGCCAAACAGATTCTTCAATTTTATCTGTCAGGGACTCAACAAAATAGGAGCCCGCCAGGGGATCTACAGAATTTGTCACACCGGATTCATGGGCGACAATCTGCTGAGTCCTCAGAGCAATCTGTACGGCATCCTCCGTTGGCAATCCCATAGCTTCATCACGTGAATTAGTGTGTAAACTTTGAGTCCCGCCCAACACCGCAGCCAGTGTTTGAATGGTTACCCGAACAATATTATTATCCGGTTGTTGAGCCGTGAGCGTGCTGCCTCCGGTCTGTGTATGGAACCTCAGCATCATGGATTTGGGATTTTTTGCCTTGAATTTTTCCTTTATTATTTTGGCCCAGATACGCCGTGCAGCCCGGAATTTAGCAACTTCCTCTAAAAGATCATTGTGCGCATTAAAAAAGAAAGACAATCCACCGGCAAACTGATCAATATCCAACCCGGACTGCAATGCGGCATTGATATACTCAATGCCATTAGCTAATGTGAAAGCTACTTCCTGCACCGCTGTTGATCCGGCTTCGCGGATATGATATCCGGATATACTTATAGAATTCCACCTGGGGATTTCTTTTGAGCAATATTCAAAAATATTAGTAACGAGTCTGAGAGAAGGTTCCGGCGGGAAAATATAGGTACCTCTCGCAATATATTCTTTAAGAATATCGTTTTGAATAGTGCCGCGGATTTTATCGTTTGATATCCCCTGCTCTTCAGCCACGGCAATATATAACGCCAATAGCACAGCAGCCGGCGCATTGATGGTCATCGATGTGGAAACCTGATCCAGCGGAATCCCATCAAATAGCATTTCCATATCTTTCAACGAATCGATGGCAACGCCAACCTTACCAACTTCACCGATACTCATCGGATCATCAGAATCATATCCGATTTGCGTCGGCAAATCAAATGCAACTGAAAGCCCAGTTTGTCCCTGGCTTAAAAGATATTTATATCGTTGATTGGATTCCTCGGCCGTGCCAAATCCGGCGTATTGGCGCATGGTCCAAAATCGGCCGCGATACATGGTTGGCTGCACACCGCGGGTAAAAGGATAGTCACCGGGAAAGCCCAATTTTGCCATGTATTGTTCTTCGCTCAGCAATACGGGTAAACTGACGCGCTCAACCGGAATCCATGAACTGGTTGAAAAATCAGGCTTTCGTTCAGGATTCCTTTCCAACGTAGTTTTTAAAATTTCCGATTCCCATTTTTGTTTCGAATGAGTTATTTTATTTAATTCAGTCATACAGTTCTCGTTCAATTGTACTTACAGAATTAAAAATTTACAGAAATTATAGACGATTTGAAACTATAATAAATTCCGAAGATTAGTATTAAATATCATCCCTGATTTATATAAAAAGACAGTGATAAAAAGTTGAACGAAATAATAAAGAAAGATTGTTTTTTGTATGTATGTAAAAAAATAATTATGAAAATGATAACTCTGTAGTAATAAGTATAACATCGCTGCTAATTTAACCTTGTTTTCATCCATGCCCTTCAATCCATTTTATTAACAGAACTTCCAGAAATAGCATTAACAACGCCAGTATTAAAAACACAAACCATAATTCTTGCCCAATGCGGGCTGATTTGATTGTCTCTGTTAAGTCAGCGCTGTTATTCATTTCGATAGTATTATCGGAAAGATTTTCAAATTTCACATAGGGTCGCTGTAGTTCTCCGGATGATATGTTCACAGAAAACGCCTGCGTAAAGCGATTATTCTTTTGAATTATATAATGGCCCGGATTCTGCACATTATCCAAAACAATTTGCAGACCTTTTGCCGATTGTTGAGGAATAATTTCATAGGTATCTGATTTTGGGGAGAAAACAGTATATTTATCATTCAATGATAAATCCGGCAAAGTAATCGCAATATTTTTATTAACCCGAAAAGATCTGTCAATCTGATTTTTCTGTGATGCAAAAATAAGAATTCGGTAAAACATCGGCACAAAAAAACCTTTGTAGGAAAAATCATTCCAGTCATCGGCAATTATGGATGTAAAGAGATATAATTTGGTGTTTTGAGCCGTTTGATATTCGGCCAGTATAGCGTCTCCGTTCTGCAGGTTTAATACGGACCGGCCCGATCCGCTCAATTTAAAATATTGGAATATTTTTGGCAGATCTATTTGGTAGTTGTCTTTAGTAAAAATGGATTCAAATAAAGGCTGCTTAATAACTTCTTCACCGAGGGCAAAGTATGTGTTATCGCCCTGTGTAGTAATCAGATTAAAAAGCAGATCGCTGTTCAACAGCAGTCTAAAAAGAAGGTTAAACTCCCTTACAGATAAATTTATTCCCGGGAAAATTAATAGATTCCCGGATTGCAAATAGCTGTCCAGACGATCAATTGATTCCGGACTCAGCTGCGGGGGATTATAGAGAACGATCAAATCATAATTTTTTGGATTTTTACCAATCCACTGCCCGTAGCGAACCTGATCGATATTTAAAACCGTGTTGGCGTGCATTATATCCAATGCGGCACGCAAAGAGAGTGATGGCTCATCATTAATAAATAAAATATTGACTTTTTCTGGAATCGTAAAATTAAGGTAATAATGATTATCCAAAAGCAGGTTATCATCATCGATTTCAAAATGAAGCAGAAGCGGGCCAGCGGATTTGGGCACAAAGCTAAGATTAACTGATTTTATTTCTGCCGGATTTAATACCGTCTGCTGCATGGCAAGGCGTTCATTGTTACTATAAAGATTAACCAGGGATTCAACAGCGTCAACTGTATTATAATTTTTCAAACGGATAGAAAATTGTACCGGTTTATTTGCCTCGAATAATTGATTCTCTATGATAACGGTATCAATGCCGATATTATTTTGATTATTTTTTCCTGAATTTACCAGGTAGCAGATGACTTCACGATCTGTCAGCAAGTTTTCCACTGAATCGGGCAAGTTAAACTGACTTACATTTAAATCACTGATTAGATAAAGTTCACGATTATAGTTGGGATGATCGTTAAATAATCTATTGGCGGTTTTGAATACTTCAGTAATAAAAGGCGAACTATTAGTAACATTAAATTTTTTACTAATATCAGCGGTGGACTGATTCAAATTAATTGGTGTCAGGTTATCCGGAATATTGGAAAAGGGTATAATAAAAACGCGATCTTCAGAATTAAAGGTAGACAAAATTGATTCCATTTGATCTTTTGCGGTCTGAAATGTAGAAATAGAACTGTTAAACGCCTGCATACTGTAGGTATCATCTAAAATGATTACTGCAGTAGTACGCGCCGATCCGGATGTCATGAAAACGCTTTTTAGGGCGGGCCGTGCGAACATTAAGACCATGAATAAGATGAATAAGGTGCGGATCAATATCAGCAGTATCTGTAGTAAACGTACCTGGCGGATTCTCTGATTCTCCAGCATCTTTAAAAAACGCAACGAACTAAATTGAATTTTTTTTGTTTTGCGGCGATTAAAAAAATGTATAATAATGGGAATTGCTATGGCGGCTAATGCCGGTAGTACAAGGGAATTTAAAAAACTGAACATAAATCCGCTTTCATTTTTAAAAAATCAAGATACTATAAAGTATTTATTATTTCAAATGATTGAAAACTAAAGAATAATTCTAAATTGTGAATTATGAATCGTAAATTATTTGAGCTTAAATATTTGTAAATCCTTGTACAATTTTAATTTTCCCAATTATCATTACAGCCTTTATCAAAATTTTATATTACGTTTGCTAATAATAGGGAAGAATCAATAAATTCAGATGAACATTTAATTGCTGGGTTTTAAATGCTTGCAAATACACTTCCTTACTCACAATTGGCTCTCTATTACGATCGGGTGATGAATCATGTGGATTATAAAAAGTGGGCAAAGTTCATAAAAATAATTTTATCTCATTATTATCAAACGCCTAAGAATATTGTCGAGTTGGCTTGCGGCACGGGCGCAATATTCAAATATCTAAAATCTGATAAATGGACTCTGTATGGCGGCGATCGATCACATTCTATGCTGCGTATTGCTTATGAAAAAAAACGCAAAGAACCCTGTCACTTTTTTTGTGCAGATTACCGAAACGCGCCAATCAAAAAGGAAATATTTGATGTAGCCCTGATATTATACGATTCAGTTAACTACATTATCGATGAAACTGAAATAACTTGGCTGTTTGAGGAGGTTAACAATTTATTGAAAAACGGAGGGCTATTTATTTTTGATGTCGTTTCACCATATATCTGTAAAACGGCATTTAAAGATTATACCGAGCGGGAATTTTGGGGGAAATCAGGTTATATACGTAAGTCGTGGTTTGTCGAAGATGAATCGGTACAATACAACGAATTTGAAATATATGTGGATAGTCAAATTTACAAAGAGTTGCATCAACAGAAAATTCGAAATATGGAAGAATGGGAGCGTCTTATCAATGTAAGCCCATTGAAATTGCTGGCAGCATATCATAACTTCAGTTTACGAAAAGCAAAGAATAAATCAGAGCGAATTCATTTTGTCTGCAGGAAACTAACATCCAATGATTGAATTTTATAATGTCAATGCGATTATTGATGGCAAGGATATTTTAAAAAACATTTCATTTCGCCTTTTAAAGGGAGAATTTGCTTATCTGGTTGGTCACAGTGGAGCAGGCAAATCTACGATTTTACGACTTATATATATGGATCTGATGCCGGTGGATGGTATGGTCATTGTCGGCCCGTATTCATCGGCAAAAATCAAAGCGAAAGATATCCCGTTTTTACGCCGTCATGTAGGCGTTATTTTTCAGGATTTCAAACTGCTTCCTGACCGCAATGTTTTTGAGAATGTTGCTTTTGCAATGCGGGTTATTGGCGCTAAATCCTCAGAGATTAAGCGTAAAGTACTACGCGTACTGGCAGAAGTTAATTTAGGCCATAAGCGCAACCATTATCCTGATGAGCTTTCTGGAGGTGAAAAACAACGGGTTGCCATTGCCCGGGCTATAATCAATAATCCATTTATCGTCCTGGCTGATGAGCCCACGGGCAATCTGGATACAGTATCTGCTCATGAGATCATGGAAATACTTGAGAAGATTAATCGTCAGGGCACGGCTGTGCTCATGGCTTCTCATAACGAAGGACTCATCCAAAAATATGTGCATCGTATCATAAATCTTAAAGATGGGGCAATGCAAAAGCTATGAGTTTCTGGTTTACACTTAAAGAAGGCCTTAAGGGATTTAAGCGGGCACGTTTGGCGACAATAATTACGATTACTTCCATCGCTTTTGCTTTACTGCTAATTGGCTATTTTGCCGTATTTGTACTTAATGTGGACGCCCTGGTTGGTGATTTTAAATCCCGTTTTGAGATTGAGGTTTTTCTTGATGCCGATGTGAACGATGATATCGGTAAAAAAGTAAGTATTCAAATCAAAGCGCTTGAGGGTGTTGCCGCCGTTAATTATATTGATAAAGCAAAAGCTGCGCAGCGTTTTGAAAAGGAATTTGGTCGAAGCGTGTACGATGTTTTGGAAACCAATCCGCTTCCCATAACCTGCATCGTTACCCTAAAAGAAAACTTTCAAAATACTCAGTCCATAAAACAAATATCTGATAAAATTAAAACCTTTAACTATGTGGATGAAATATTGTATCAGGGTGATCTGCTGGTTCTGATTGACCAGTATATCAATCTTGTTTATTTGATTGCCGGCGGTATCGGTTTGGTTTTATGTCTGATTGCTTTTATCCTTCTTTATAATACCATTCGTTTAACCATATTTGCCCGCAGTGATATCATCGAAATTATGAAACTAGTTGGCGCTACATCAAAGTTTATCAGACGCCCTTTTGTCGTCGAAGGATTTATGCAAGGATTTCTGGGATCGTTGTTAGCCTGCGGATTATTATTCTTATCAATTAAAATAATTATACGATTTGTGTATCCCTATATTCATCATCAAATAGAACCGTACATTGTTTTAACCATATTTGGTGTTCTCATCGGGTTTCTATCGAGTAGAATGAGCGTATCAAAGTACCTGCAGTAATTTTTAAGTAAAAATTTTAATATTATCTTAGCTCAATAAAAATTGACATATGGTAATCTTATCATCTATATTGCCTGCTCAATTTTAACTAAAGATTGTTGAGTGTGAAATAATTTTTAATTTGAGTTATTAATCATAAATTATTGGCCTGTAATTTGCAAAATAGCAATCGTTAGTTTTATTGTATGTTAAATCTGATAAAAGGAAAGAAAAGATTAGAATTATGGCAGAAGAAAAAATAAAATCAGAAGATATGGCAGAAGCTCAGGATAATACTGATATCGCAGAAGAATCAAAATCTGCCGACACAAAAAAGAAAAAAGAAAAAAAAACCAAAGAGCAAAAAAAAATAGATGAACTTCAAACAAAGATTGAGGAATTTGAAGCTCAAATTAATCAGTTAAAAGATCAGAATCTTCGGAAGATTGCTGAATTTGAAAATTTTAAACGACGCACCGAAAAAGAATTCCTTGCGCATCTGGAATTTGCCAATGAAGGATTGATTACTGAAATACTGCCTGTGCTTGATGATTTTGAACGTTTTCTGGATCATGCAGATGAACCCGGGGGGAAAAATCCTCTTAAAGAGGGTGTAGAACTTATTTATAAAAAGATGTATTCGATACTCGAGAAAAAAGGGCTTAAAGTAATGGATGTAATTGGTAAGGAGTTTGATACAGAACAGCATGAGGCATTGATGCAGATAGAAACAGATAAACAAGAGAGCGGTCATATTGTTGATCAGCATTTAAAGGGTTATTTAATCAATGATAAAGTGATACGGCATGCCCAGGTGCTGGTCGCAAAATAAGGTAGATTATGTCAACTAAAAGAGATTATTATGAAATACTAGGCGTCAGTAAAAGTGCCAGCGCTGATGAAATAAAAAAAGCTTACCGTAAATTAGCGGTCCAATATCACCCGGATAAGAATCCCGGTAATAAAGAAGCCGAAGAAAAATTTAAAGAGATTGCAGAGGCCTACGCCGTTTTAAATGATCCAAATAAACGCCAGCAGTATGACCGTTTTGGTCACAGCGGTATGGGAGCCGGCGGCGGTTTTGGCGGATTTGATATGGGTGGTTTTGATATCTCTGACGCACTGCGTCAGTTCATGGAACAGGGATTTGGTTTTGGCGATATTTTTGGATCAGGCAGTTCACGCAGAAGAAGAACCAGTAATCGGGGCTCTGATTTACAAATACGCTTAAAGTTGACTCTAGAAGAAATAGCAACCGGGACCAAGAAAAAAATCAAAGTAAAAAAACAGGTTCGATGTGATGAGTGTAACGGCAGCGGATCAGCTAAATACAGCCGAACTGTTTCCTGCCCGGTTTGTAAAGGCAGCGGTGAAATTCGTCAGGTATCACAATCATTATTTGGCCAGTTTGTTAATGTGCAGACATGCCATCGATGCAAGGGCAGTGGTCAAACTATTGAGAGCCCCTGCCGCAGCTGTCAGGGTGAAGGACGGATAACGGGAAGTAAAATGGTTGAAATAAATGTTCCCGCAGGCGTGGCTACCGGAAATTATATCCCTATGGAGGGTGAAGGCAATGTGGGTCTGCGGGGCGGCCGCGCCGGGGATTTGATTGTTCTTATTGAAGAACAAAAACATGATATTTTTGAACGAATGGATCATGATGTCATTATGGTATTACCCATTAGTTTTCCGGATGCAGTTTTAGGTACATCGGTAGAAATTCCAACATTAACCGGGAAAGCAAAACTTAATATAGCCCCCGGAACGCAATCCGGAAAAATATTACGTATGCGCGGTAAAGGTATACCGCATTTGCATGGCGCCGGAATAGGTGATCAATTGGTTCAGGTGCAGGTGGTTGTGCCAACTAAATTGAATAGTGTTGAGAAAAAGTTGATTTCAGATTTGGCAGAAAGTGATAACCTTAAACCAAAAGGCGATCATCAAAAAAGTATCTTCGAAAAATTTAAAGAAGCATTAGATATATAAATTTTAGAATCTTTTTTTGCTTTTTTTGCTGCGCACATTTTTTTTGCTAGTATTTTTTATTAAGTTCATACATATTTTTTTATCATACAATCTTACTATCTATTCTTTCATGGATGAAATGGAGGATGCAAAATGGTTCTGACAAAATCAGAAAAGCGTGCTCTTTTATTCATCACAGCTGTTCTGCTGGCCAGCATTCTGGTAAAATGGCTTATACCTCATGATACAAATACAGCCATTTATGATTATTCAATGGAAGACAGTCTTTTTAAAGCCCTTTCTGCGGATACGGTTGAAACAGATATTCAGACTGCTGAAGTGAAAAAACCTCTGAAAAGTACACACAGAAAGGCGGGTAAGAGCAGAAAAATTTTAAAAGAAAAAAGCGTCAACATAAATACAGCTGATCAGAAAACACTTAAAAAACTACCGAGTATTGGTCCAAGTACAGCAAAATTGATAATTGAATACCGTGAACAGAACGGCTTTTTTAAATCCATTGATGAATTGGAAAATGTCAAACGGATCGGGCCGAAAACATTAAAAAAAATTGAGCCATACATTTTCATCAAAACCGCCACGGACAGTTCCAAATCATATTAGCCACAGAGCGCACAGAGATTTAAAGAGATTATTTGTTCTCTGTGATCTCAGTGGCTGGCGTTTTTGTAAATAATTTTTGTTTGAATATTATCTGCAGCTGATTGATCTAATATTTTAGCAATAATTGCTAAGGAAAAATCAATTGCTGTTCCCACACCCCGGCTGGTGATGATATGATCATCAATCACAACATTATCTTCCGAGTAATTAGAGCCTGTAAACGTATCTTTCTCAGCCGGATAGCTCGTTAAATTTAAATTTTTAGTAATTCCTGCGGCATGAAGAACAGTGGGCGCTGCACAAATGGCTGCTATCCATTGCCCATTTGCATGTCTTTCCTGAATCCATTTCAGTATCATTGGGTTTGTCTTCATATTATTGGTTCCGGGTTGGCCGCCGGGCAAAACCAAAATATCAAAATCAGTATGATTTACCATTGATAGTGCTGTATCCGCCATAACCGCAATATTATGGGAACCAGTGATGAGTCTATCGGTCAGTCCGGCAATAGTTACCTGAATTGAAGCGCGGCGCAGCAAATCTATAACTGTAACAGCCTCTATTTCTTCAAAACCCGGGGATAAAATAATTAAGGCGCTTGGCATAAATTTCCTTTCTTTGTTTTAATCCCATATTACAAAAAAATATTTATCACATAAAATCTTTCAAATATTTTTAATTCTATCGTGCATCTTCGTGCCTTAGTCTTTTAGCCTCTCTCCGATTGCATTAAAAATGATAAATGCTTACTTTCGATCATCAATAATTGAATCTGTTTATCATGAAAAAAATCAACGCATATTTTATTTCCGATCTGCATCTGGCTACCCATCCCGGTCCCGAGGAAATGGAGCAACAAGACAAATTTATAAAATTTATAAATGAAATACGCAGTGATTTAACCCATTTATTTATTGTCGGTGATTTGTTTGATTTCTGGTTCGAATATAAAAACGTCATTCCCAAAATGTATTTTCAGTTTCTATATTTATTCAGGAAATTAACCGATCAGGGTGTTGAAATACACTATCTGGCCGGAAACCATGATTTTGCCCTGGGTACTTTTTTTGACGAGGAATTGAATATTTCCACCCATCTCGACACCTATATTTTTGAATTAGCGGATAAAAAATTCTATTTATACCATGGCGATGGCGTTGCTAAAAAAGATATTGCCTATCGATTTTTAAAACGTATCCTGCGCAATAAAACCAATCAAAAATTGTTCCGCTGGCTGCATCCCGATTGGGGCATACCTTTTGCGAAATTTGTATCCGGTTCCAGCCGCAAATATACTAACCAGTTGAATCTTGAACGCGATGAAAGTGATTATATTGAATTCGCTGAACAGAAATTTGAAGAAGGGTATGATTATGTTTTAATGGGACACCGGCACAATCCTTTAAAACATAATAAAGATGGACACACCTATATCAATTTAGGCGACTGGATTACCCTGTTCAGTTATGCCGTTTTTGATGGTGAACAGTTAGATTTGAAATTTCTTAATCCCGATAACGCATCCAAAAAGGTTTAACTTACATTGAAATTATTCGACCTGGTCAAACAACTTATTCAGATTGAATCGATTTCCGGAAACGAGCAGCAAATTGCAGACTTTTTGTTTAGTAATTTAAAACATCTCGGATTCAATGTTGATTTTCAGGAAGTTTGCGATGGACGAAAAAATGTGTATGCACGGCACGGTGATCCACAGGTTGTTTTATCTACGCATATGGATACGGTAGCGCCCTTCATTGATTTTGCCAAAGACAAACAATTTATCTATGGAAGGGGATCCTGCGACGCCAAAGGCATTATAGCTGCGCAAATGAAGGCAGCTGAACAATTGTTAACCGGGGGATATAGTAATTTTGGATTGTTGTTTGTAGTTGATGAGGAAGAAATCAGTCGGGGTGCGGTTGAAGCTAATAAAATTCCGAATCAATGTAAGTATCTGATTAATGGTGAACCTACCGGTAATAAAATGGCTCGTGGATCAAAGGGATCGTTACGATTTAAAATAATCACAAAAGGCAAAGCGGCTCACTCAGCCTATCCGGAAATGGGTGAGTCGGCTATAGAAAAATTGCTGGATATCCTAAATGATATTAGAAATATAAATTGGCCCGGACATGATATTCTTGGCGAAACCCTGATAAATATCGGGACCATCAGGGGCGGGATTCAGGCTAATGTGATTCCGCCGCAAGCCGAAGCTTTGTTTTTGCTGCGCATAGTTACCTCTGTTAGTGAAATTAAAGCGCTGATTGAAAAGGCAGTCAATGGCAGGGGGCAGATTGAATATCTGTCTGATAATGAACCGGTCTTTACAGAAGCGTTGGATGGATATGAGACCATGGTAGCGGCATTTACTACAGATATTCCAAAATTAACTAATTGGGGCAAACCAATTCTGTTCGGCCCGGGGGATATTCTTGACGCCCATACGGATCATGAGAGAATCAGTAAGCAGCAGTTACTTAATGCGGTTGATATGTATAAAAAAATGGTTATTAAGTTATTAAGTTTTTAGTCGGGATTTGCTTGTTCTATGATTGTGATGAAATTTGGCGGGAGCTCACTTAAAGATTCGGAATCGATTCGCAATGTTGCTCAAATAATAAAACCAAAATTATCTCTTCAGCCGGTAATTGTGGCATCCGCTTTGGGAAAGACTACCCGTAATTTGCTGAATAGTTCTCTGGCTGCGTCAATGCAGAATCAAACTGACAGTCAGAATATTTATGAAACCGTGAAAGTTTACCATTTTAATATTGCTGAAGAATTGGGATTGCTGAAAACAAATGTGCAATTTAAAAAAGATCTATCTGCGTATTTTTCTGAAATAGAATCCAATTTACAAAAAATCCAATCAGATAAGAACTTAAGCCCAAAATTACAGGATGCAACATTATCTTATGGCGAATTGTTGTCAACACTAATCTTATCGGCCTATCTGGAAGTCATTGGGATTAATACCAAATTACTGGATGCCCGGGATTGTATCATTACTGATGAACATTTTACTCATTCCACACCGCTGGAATCGGAAAGTTTCGGGAAAATAGAACGGTATCTAAGACCAGTAATTAATGAAGATAAAGTTGCTATTATCCAGGGATTTATCGGCTCAACCCAATCCGGTGATACCACCACACTGGGATTTGAGGGATCGGATTTTTCGGCCGTATTGATTGGCGTTGCTTTAAAAGCTGATGAGGTGCAAATATGGAAGGATGTGCCCGGTGTTATGAGTGCCGATCCTGCAAAAATTCCCAAAGCTATCCCAGTAGAAAATATGACTTATGCTGAAGCCGCTGAATTATCACGCTGCGGCGCCCAGGTGCTGCATCCATCCACAATCCGGCCGGCAAGCGACTTGAATATACCGGTAAAAATATTCAATTCCCGCCAACCGGATTTTAGAGGAACGACTATTGACAATCAAATGACTGAAATGAGTAATTCAATTAAATCTGTTACGTGTAGAAAGAACTTAATAATATTGCAGATTAGCGCGAAGCAATCATTGAGTGAATTTGATTTTTCGGCTCAGGTCTTCGTAATTTTACGCGACCTGGAAATAAGCCCAGAAATTATTGAAGGCTCAGATAAGAAAATAATTTTAATCTTAAATAAATCGGAATTTAAAGAAGAATTTATCAATCAAATTACACAATGGGCTGATGTTGACATCGAAGAATCCAAAGCGACTATTTCGCTGATAGGCCATATGATTAGAACGAAACAGTCAGTACTTAATAAAATACAAAAATATAAAATTTCCCAATCCATGCAATTTGATGTTGATAAAACCAGCGAGCACAGCTATACAATACTGTTAAACGAATCCGATATTGACAGGACGTTAAAGAAGATGCATTATGATTTATTTGAAACCATGACTTAAAAAGGTGGCAAATTTTCATGAACAACATTATAAATATCGCCCTGCTTGGTTATGGCAAAATGGGGCAAATGATTGAGAACGCTGCTGGTCAGCATGATATGAATGTAATAATACACTATGATGAAAATAGTCTACTTCAGGATTCCGCTGAGCAGCGTAAATTACTGGATAAAGTATCCGTATTGGTTGATTTTACAACACCTTCCGCGGTGCTTAGGCATGTTGAGCTGGTCGCAGCAATGAAAAAGAATATGGTAATTGGCACTACCGGCTGGCAGGATCAGTTGCCGGAAGTTGAAAGAATTGTAAAAAAAAATGGCATTGGTCTGCTTTACGGCGCTAATTTTTCTCTCGGCGTGAATCTGTTCTACAAAATTTCAGAATTTGCGGCCCGGCTGTTTTCAACATTCAAAAATTATGATCCATACATCGAAGAGTCCCATCATAAAATGAAGAAAGACGCGCCATCCGGAACCGCACTGGTTCTAAAGGATTTGGTTCAAAAATATTACGCAGATTATAATTTGCCGGTGAGCAGCACAAGAGCAGGATACATACCCGGCAGTCATTCACTGAATTTTGACTCTGCCGTGGATTCGGTATACATTGAACATATTGCCCGCGGCCGGCAGGGACTGGTCGAAGGCACGATGCTGGCTGTCAAATGGATTCATCAAAAAAAAGGCATATATGCCTTTAATGAAGTGCTGGATGAAATTTTAAGTTAACTATATTTTTATCGAATTGGAGGATTTATGGCAGACCTGAAAGGTTTACGGGGAGCGGGAACGGCATTAGTTACGCCTTTTACCAGCGATGATCATATAGATGAAGCGGCCATAAAACGACTGGTTGATTTTCAGATAAATGGCGGGATTGATTTTTTAGTGCCCTGCGGCACGACCGGTGAAAGCGCTACCCTTACGATTGAAGAACATCTGCATGTAGTTGAGCTGGTTGTAAAACACACTGCCGGAAGAGTACCAGTTATCGGGGGGGCAGGCAGCAACGATACGGCTTATGTGGTAACACTGGCACAGGAAGTGGCCAAAGCCGGCGCAGATGCCCTGCTTTCGGTTACCCCCTACTATAATAAACCGTCCCAGGAAGGATTATTTCAGCATTATAAAAAAGTCGCTGAAGCCGTCGATCTGCCGATTATCGTCTATAATGTTCCCGGAAGAACCAACTGCAATATTTTACCGGATACCATGGTGAAATTAGCTGAGATTGATAATATCATCGGTGTTAAAGAAGCCTCCGGCAATATTGCCCAGATCGCTGAAATCGGTATGAAAGTGCCGGAAGATTTTATAATTCTATCCGGAGATGATCCGGCAACGATCCCGATTATTTCCGTTGGCGGGGTAGGCGTTATATCGGTGCTTTCTAACCAAGTACCCGGAGAAGTATCGAAAATTGTAAAACTTTGCCTGGAAAATAAATACCCGGAAGCACGAAAGATCCAGAAAAAGTACATCCGATTAACGGCGCTTGACTTTATCGAAACAAACCCGGTACCGGTAAAGACTTCACTGTCTATGATGGGGCTGATGGAAGAGCATTTCCGTCTGCCGCTGGTAAATATGAAAGAGAGCAATAAGGCGCTGCTAAAACAAGAAATGAAAAATCTGGGACTGATATAAAAATAAACCCACCCTAACCCTCCCTGCTGGCAGGGTGGGAAACTCGCCAATGGGCGAATGGGAGGATCATTCAATTAGGTTAGCCATACTATGATATTTTAAAGTATACTTTATGAATTTAAAACAACAAATTGAACAGCTTTATGCACAACCGGCTCAGGAAAATTATCCTGAAGAATACTATACGGTTTTCAATCAATTTAAGGAACAACTCAATGACGGCACGATCCGCATCGCTGAAAAACAAGGCGATAACTGGATCGTACATGACTGGGTAAAGAAGGGGGTATTGCTTGGGTTCCGCGTGGGAAGTTTGAAAGATTATTCAATCGATGATCAGTTCAAATATTTTGACAAGGATACCTATCCGTTGAAGACTTTGAGCCTGAATAATAGAGTCAGAATGGTTCCCGGCGGATCATCTATTCGCGATGGCTGTTATGTCAGTCCGGGCGTAGTCTGCATGCCGCCCATGTACATTAATGTCGGCGCCTATGTGGATTCCGGTACTATGATCGACTCCCATGCTTTGGTCGGATCGTGCGCGCAGATCGGTAAAAACGTCCATATCAGCGCAGCGGCGCAAATCGGAGGTGTGCTCGAACCCATCGGCGCCCTGCCGGTGATTATCGAAGATGAAGTTTTAATCGGCGGTAATTGCGGTGTGTATGAAGGCGCTGTAATCCGCAAAGGCGCTATCATTGGCTCGGGCGTTATATTAACCGGAAGCACCCCGGTTTATGATTTGGTTAATGAAACTATATATCAGAGATCCGGGAACAAACCGCTGGAAATTCCCGAAAATGCGGTAGTCATTGCCGGTTCACGCAGGATTGATAATGATTGGGCGGATCAGTATGGACTTTCCATCTACACGCCGATAATTGTCAAATACCGGGATGATAAAACAGATAAAGCGGTTGAGCTGGAAGACTGGCTCAGATAAAACCCTTACCTATAAATTTTTCTATTTTAAAGAGAGATCTAGAATGTTATTTTTAATAAATCGATTTCTATTATTATGTACAATTTTTTTCTCAATATTTATTCGGATTTTATTGGCACAGACAAATCCGTTTGTTGATTCTGTTGATGTAAATTTCCCCGATGAATGCACCGTAGTTACGGTTGGTAAAAAGGCGTCCATAGACGGCTCGGTCATGAATTCTCATACCTGTGACGGTCATCGCTACCGCACCTGGTTGGATATTCAGCCGGCAAAAGATTTTGAACCCGGATCACAAAAAGAAATTTTAAAACGCATTAATTACGATGGAGATGCTATGCCTTCTTTAAGGCATGTTCCGATTGGTAAAATCCCTGAAGCAGAACATACATACGGTTATATCAATACAGAAATACGCTGTATGAATGAACATCAACTGGCCATCGGTGAATCCACGTTCGGCGGCAGGGGAACACTTAAATCCGATAACGGCATGATTATGCTGGAACAACTCACACAAATTATTCTGGAACGCTGCAAAACAGCCCGTGAAGCTATCCGGCTTACCAGTGAGTTATTAAAAAAATACGGCTGGATCGATACCGGTGAATGCCTGACCTTTGCGGATACTAAAGAAATGTGGCATATGGAAATTGTCGGTCCGGGCAAAGGTAATCTCGGCGCGGTTTGGGCGGCGCAGCGAGTACCGGATGGTCATGTGTCTGTTAATGCCAATGCCAGCCGTATACGGCAGATTGATTTGGGAAAAAGCGATTTTTTTATGGCTTCTGAAAACGTGACCAAATTAGCGCAGGACAGCGGATGGTGGAATCCCGCCGACGGTCCTTTTGAATTTTGTTATGCGTACGATCCAAACGGTCGTAAATCATTTTCCAGCCGCAGGCGGGAATGGCGGGTTTTTGATCTGGTGGCGCCGTCATTAAATCTGCATCCTAATACTGAAAATTATCCGTTTTCCGTTAAGCCTGATACATTGATTACCCTGCAGAAAATGGTTCGCATTTTCCAGGATTATTACGAAGGCACCGATTTTAACCCGGTGAAAAACATTACCTGGGTGAATAAAGACGGCAAAACTGAAATTTCGCCTTTTGCCAATCCCTTTATGCCTTATGATATGAATCCGTTATTTAACATCAACGGCGGCTGGGGCTGGCGCGGCGAACGCACCATCGCTCGCTGGTATACTATTTATGCTACCATTACACAGTCCCGCGATTGGCTGCCCAATCCCATCGGCGGCATAGTCTGGCTGGCCTGGGATAATGTAGCTGCATCCGTTTATTCGCCGCTTTATTGCGGCATTATCGATGTACCAGCTTCGTTTAAAGAACCGGGCCGGACAAAAGGTTATAACCGCAATTCCGCCTGGTGGGCATTTAACCGTTTAAGTACACTGGCTGCCCAGCGATGGGGCGATATGCGGCATGATCTGGAAGCAGTCTGGCAACCGATGCAATCCGAACTTTTTGCCAATCAGGTTAATTTTGAAAGAACGGCATTGGAATTATACAGGGATGATTCGTATAAACTCAAAGAATATCTGACGGAATACTCCATGAAATGGGCTGATAAAATAGTCAAACGCGGATGGAAACTGGGCGATGAATTATGGACAAAATATGATGAGAAATTCTGATATTGAATTCTTCTCTGTTCAATTCTAATCATAAATAGAACATTATTTTGTTTGGATAAGCTGTATGTACAAATACTATTTATTCATTTTTTTTATACTTGTTGTTTCTTCTAATGCACAAGGCCTGAACTTTTCTCTGGACAGCATTAAAATTGATTACGTTTATATGGAGTTCGGGGAGGATCATTATAATATAGATCAAAACTGGTCCCGGTTTGATGAAGCATGTCAGGCACAAAATCTCAATGATTATATATCCGGTTCAGGTCTAAGCATACATTTTAATGATCAGCCTCCGGTATATCAGCTTGCCTATCCTTTAATTAAACCCATATCGGTTAAACCGCCGTTGGAAATGGGTAGAAAAGAATTTCTTTCGGTAATCCGGCCGTATTCCGGACCGGATATTATGTATGCAATTAAAGAACTGGAACTGAAACTGCAGGAAATGCATCTGCATCAAAAAGACGCCACGATGATTCGATGGGGAGAATTTAATTCAAATAATATGGACATAACCGAGATTATTATACCTGTTCAAATGCCGGCATCTGCCGATTATGTCATCAGCCGGGTCTCACGGCTTATTATTTCTGTATCTGTTTTCCTTTTTGTCCTGGTTGGAATTCTCTTGTTGTTTAATAAAAAACAAAACAAAAGTAATATTATATTTGCTCTTTTTTTATTTTCGTTGGCCATACTATCTATCGATTGGGTCTTTGGTTATTTCCGGTACGCCCTGTTCCTGTCCTCCCCTTTTTTATTCTATATTTGGGTTCCTTTTCAATTTATAATCGCGCCATTGTTATTCTTTTATGTTGTATCCGTGATAAATAAAAATTTTCATTTCAAAAAATGGCACATCATCCATTTTATTCCATTTCTTACAGTCAGTATCCTTTTATATTTCCGGTATTATCATTCTCCTGCAGATCTTAAAAGAAGAATATATTTACTGGGGAACCTATTTTCCGAAGGTGAAAATATAGCTGGAATGATAATATACAATCTGCAATTATTGGGATATATTACCGCTGCATTTATTTTAATATTCTTCTTTATCCGGCAATTGAAAAACCAGCAGGCAAAGTTTAATTCCAAACAATTTATCTGGCTGAATCTGGTATTATTCGGATTTTTAATTGTAAGTTATGCGGGATTTTTCAAACATATATTTTATAACTATATGGGTATATACAGCGAATTTTTATATACCATTAAATATATTAGTCTGTTGGGTTTTGCTTTTACAGTTTTGTATTATACATCCAATCATCCGGAATTATTTTCAATCATTGATTTTAATTTGAACAAACTGCCTAAAGTGTCGCTTTCCGATAGCTTGTTGGAAAAATATAAAACCGAATTACTGGAATATATGGAAACTCATAAACCTTATCTCGATCCTGATATATCATTAGGAAAATTATCCGAACAGGTTTCCATCCCTCCCAGATCCCTGTCTGAAGTTATAAACCGAAGTTTTGGAATGAATTTTTTTGAATTTATAAATACTTATAGGATTAAGGAAGCCAAAAAGCAGATAGCCGGTTCATGTGAAAATAAAAAAACCATCCTGGAAGTATTATATGAAGTCGGTTATAATAATAAATCAGTATTCAATTCTGTGTTTAAAAAATACACCGGCATGACACCTACCGAGTACAGAGCTGAAATAATAAATTAAAATAAAAAAATGGTCATATTTCCCGCGTAACGTTCATTATCGAACGATTTCCTTCCTTTATTCTCTTATAATCCTGAAAAATTTTTTACTATTCAGGAGTGCTCTCATGAACAAAGTTTACAGGATTTTAATTACTGCAGGGTTTGTAGTCGTTTATTTATTTCAGTCAAACATATGGGCCGAAGCCACTGATAAAATCCCCATTGTGTGGTTTCTTCAAATG
The DNA here is from genome assembly GCA_016928315.1 of Calditrichaceae bacterium. Taxonomy (GTDB): domain Bacteria; phylum Calditrichota; class Calditrichia; order Calditrichales; family Calditrichaceae; genus JAFGKZ01. The sequence continues at coordinate 131 of JAFGKZ010000168.1, read as the reverse complement.
GGCAGTGATGAACAGGAATCGGACAGCGCCTTTTTTCAATATGTTGAAAATTACAACCAGTCGCAGGATAGTATAGAACTTATCCTTGATATCACCAGTGCCGGATGCTCATTTGACGCCGCCGATACGCT
>JAFGKZ010000167.1 GCA_016928315.1 Calditrichaceae bacterium | reverse complement strand
GGCCGAAAGGCGGCATAAACCTGTAAAAGATGTCTCTAAAAAAAGTTAGAGACGAATTCTTGATTTGAAAGTGTAAGAGACTAACGATGGCGGCATACATTATTCGCCAAATAAAGGTCTCGATTGGGAAGATAAAAACAATAATTATAATGTTACCCAATATTATGACGGCGACCGGCACCCCTTTCGCGATCAATTTATTGCCGGATCGCAGGATAACGGTACAAACCTTTCACCAGCTGGCACTATCTATTCAAATGCATGGGAAGAAGTCATTGGCGGTGACGGCTTCGACTGTGCCTGGGATAAGGAAAATCCAAATGTGGTTTACGGTACGCTTTATTCCTCATATATTTATAAGTCCGTCAATGGCGGTTTGACCTTTAACCAGATCAATGGCTCTGAAATACCAGAAAGTGATTTTTTCCATACGCCCTTTGAAATGGATCCGCACAATTCGCAAAAGATATTTACCGCATCTGGGTTAAATACAGTCTATTATTCAGATGATGCTGGTGAAAACTGGAACAGTGTTCCGGTTGAGTTAGGTAGTAATAAAATTTTAAAAATCCGCGTATCCAAGGCGGATTCCAATATCGTCTGGGCAGCTTCAACATCAGAATTTATTAATTATTCAACGGATGCCGGAGATTCATATTCAACGATCACACGACCTGCAGGCACACCTACAGCAAGACTAACCGGTATGGAAACGCATCCATCCGACTCAGCAACAGCATTGATTACCTTTGGTATTTATGGATCCGGTAAGATCTTCCGCACCGAAAACTTAGGCATAAGCTGGGAAGATATGACCAACAATTTACCGGACGTGCCGGTGCATTGCGCCCTGATCATGCCGCACAACACCGATGAAATCTGGATAGGCACGGATATCGGCGTATTTATTTCAACTGACAATGGTCAAAGCTGGTCATATTCCGATAACGGATTACCGGCTGTCTCGGTGCGCCGCCTGAAAATTGTCAATCAGGAAATTGTGGCGGTAACCCATGGCCGTGGTATCTGGAGTTTACATAACGATCAGTTACCGAAAATTGTCGTTCCTCTGGATATTCCCATCTTAGCAGATTTGAATTATCCCAATCCAAATACCCATCAGCTGCAAATTGATTTTATGGCCCGCGGCGATTACGACTCATTGCTGATTCAGTTAAACGATGCTACCATTCAAACACTGACGCGCTTCCCGGTTTATCAGGACACTTTAACCATTATTCCTGTCTCAGCGGCGACTGGTTTAACTATCCGGATAGTCGGTGTTAAAAATAATCAAAACTATCAATCGGATCTTAAAACCATACATTACTACCAAAAAATAGATACGCTGGATGAGGATTTTGAGTCGGAGCCTGTTTTATTTTCAGGTGATTTTGAGATATCACAGGAATCAGGATTTGAGTCAGCCACATTGCATACCAATCATAATTATGATGATCAGCGTGAGTACATCTCTGTTTTGGAAACACCTGTGAAAATATACAGCGATTCATATTTGTTTTATCGCGATGTGGCAATTGTTGAACCCGGCGAAGAAGGAAAGTTTTATCCGGATATACAGATGTGGGATTATATTACGGTTGAAGGCAGCGCCGATGGCGTAAACTGGGAAATTCTCATTTTGCCGTATGACTGCCGCTTCTTTACCGCATGGCAAACAGCTTATGAAAGTTCCAATCCAGGTAATTCTACCATGTTTGATGATCATGAAATTAAACTTGCTGAGTATTATCCGGCTGGTACAATTATATATTTGCGGTTTCGTCTGTATGCCGATGAAGCGGCAAATGGTTGGGGTTGGGCTATTGACGATGTAGAGATTGCCTCTGAAGAGTTCACGACTCTGCATAAACATCCGGCGATGGCTACAGAATTCAAACTCCTGGGAAATTATCCCAATCCTTTTAATCCGGGGACGACAATTCGATTTACTTTAGAACAAACCGGCCCGGTGCAACTTGATATTTATAATAATCTTGGCCAGAGAATAAAAACAATCATTGATAATAAAGAATACCAGAATGGAAAAATTCATCGGGCTTATTGGGATGGCAGCACTTCTTCCGGTTCAATGGCCGCTTCCGGAACGTATTATTACCGGCTGATTTCCGGACAGCAAAGCCAGGTTAAAAAGATGATCTTATTGCGATAGTAGAATTGTTTGTCATACCCGAATGCTTTTGTGTTTTCTGCATCCCGATAGTTTTTATCGGAATAATCAGGAATTAATCATCTAATTCTTATGGATTCCCGCCTGCGCGGGAATGACAAGCTTAAAGCTAATTAATGATTAATTTTATTGGCAGCTTATAATATTATTAATTATCAAAAATGGAATGACGATATAGAGCAGCGTATCGCGAATTAAATAATAAGCAAAAATACCAACAAAAACTTTCCAGCCGTATTGTTTGATAAATCCTTTCAGGCCTTTCTCTTTGAGCGTTGCTTTCCAGTTTTGAATAAATTGTGGCACAAATGATTTCACTATTCACCTTTATAATTGTTTGTGTTTTGTCTTTCTGAGGGAGTACACGACCCGTCTGCCAACACCGGACAAGCCGAAGAATCTATTATTCTCATATTGAAATGGGATTCTTCTTCGCCAGCGGCGAATCAGAATGACAGATATGTTAAGCTATAACTATAGAAAGTTGGATTTGATTCCTGCCAAATTAATCAGGATTGATATTTTTAATAACTGTTCGCACATTACGCATAAAATTTTTATACTTTGCTCTGTAAACCGGACTCTTACCAAACCGCTTCTTAAACTGATCTTCGCTTAGCTGATTCAGTTCATCCAGGTCAGGCGCTGCATTTCCCTCTCCCGGCTGATAAGCTTCCTCATCCGTTTCAACGGCAAACTTATTCCAGGGGCACACATCCTGGCAGATATCACAGCCGAATATCCAGTTATGCATTTTTACGGCATATTTTTCCGGAATCGGTTGATCCCAGTACTCAATCGTTAAATAAGACAGACATTTTGTTGCATCCAGTTTGTATGGTTCCAGCGCCTTGGTCGGGCAGGCGTCAATACAGGCTGAACAATCGCCGCAATAATCTATGGCTGGTTGATCATACTCCAGTTCTTTATTAATAATTATTTCTCCAAGGAAAATCCATGAGCCCATATCCCGTGTAATGATATTAGTATTCTTGCCTTGCCAGCCGATACCCCCTGCCTCAGCCCACAATTTATCCTGAATAGGCGCCGTATCCACAAAAATCCGGCCTTCTATCGTCGGATCCATTTTCTGAATCTCCTTAAACAAATTTTTAAGCTTTTTTTTGATGATTTTGTGATAATCCTTACCCCAGGCGTAGCGGCTGATTTTACCTTTGGCAGGATCATTGGAGTGGCGATGACGGGTATAATAATTGTGCCCTACGGAGATAACGGATTGAGCGTCCGGATACAATTTGGTTACATCCTTACGCTTATCCAGATTATTTGCCATCCAACTCATGGCGCCATGCCGATTCAGTTTTAGCCATTTTTCGAGATAAGTTGATTTTTCCAGAGATTTAGCTGCTGCAATTCCTACTTTATGAAAACCAGCAGCTATTGTCTGTTCTTTTATCAGTTGTGTTAATTGTGATTTATTAGGCATGGAATTTTAAATTTATTTTTATATTTAATGTTATTAAATTTATTCTATAATAAGATTTTTTGTATAACCAATCAAAAGGAATTTGATTGTATAGATAAACTTTGAGGTTTATTTCAATCGAAAGGAATTATTATTTTATGGCGGACAAATTAAGAAATCGTGATGAAATTGAAACTGAATTCAAGTGGCGGGTCAGTGATGTATTTGAAACCGACGCGGTATGGGAATCTGAATTTAAGCGTGTTAAATTGGAAATCCCGTCATTGTCTGATTATTCTGGCACACTGAGTGAGTCATCCGATTGTCTGTTAACTTTTATAAAGAATATGCACGCCGTGGAAGAATCTCTTGGTAAACTTTATTTATACGCCCATTTAAAAAATGATGAAGATAAGGCCGTCTCACTTTACCAGGAAATGTACGATCGCTGCCGGGCATTATTTGTGGAATACCGGCAGACCATTGCCTTTTTTGAACCGGAATTACTGGCTATCAATGAAAAAGATTTACGATGTTATCTTAAAGAAAATATTGAATTGACCTTATATCAGCATTATATCGAAAACATTCTCAGAACCAAATCACATACCCTTTCGGCGTCAGAGGAAAAACTTATCGCTCTCAGCGGCGAAGTGATGTCAGCGCCGGCGGAAATTTTTGCGATATGGGAAAGCGCCGATATCGTTTTTCCGGATATCAAGGATGAAAACGGTAATTTCGTTAAAATGAGTGAAGGACTGTACGGCCGCTATCAGCAATCGCCCAACCGTACGCTGCGGAAAGATTCCTATTTAAGTTTATATAAACCATTTATAGAACACCGTAATTACCTGGCGGCCAATTTTTCAACAATAATCAAAAGTCATATTTTTAATGCCCGTGCCCGTCATTATCAAAGTACAGTGGAGGCTGCACTGGACAGCAATGCCATTCCGGTAAGCATTTACCGGAACCTGATCAAAAATGCCAAAGAAAATCTTAGACCATTGCAGCGCTACAATCTTATGAGAAAAGAGATTCTTAAACTGGATGACGGCGTTCATGATTACGATCTACGCGCACCATTATTTACACAGAAAGAGAAAAATTTCAGCTGGGATGATGCTAAAAATTTATGCTGTAAAAGTATTCAACCGTTGGGAACTGATTACCAGGAGGCGCTTGAAAAAGGTTTCAAAGAACCCTGGATCGATGTATATGAAAATAAAGGGAAACGCACCGGCGCCTATTCATCCGGGACTTATGGCGTGCATCCTTATGTGTTGATGAATTTTAACGGCAGTATGTCTGATGTTTTTACGTTAGCTCATGAGATGGGTCATGCTTTGCATACCTATTACACCATTAACGCACAGCCTTACGTTTATGGCGACTATCCCATCTTTTTAGCCGAAGTTGCTTCAACTACCAATGAAGGTCTTCTGCAGAAATATCTGATTGAGAATGCTGAATCAAAAGCGGAAAAATTATCCTATCTGAACGCCTACCTGGATCGTTTCAGCCAGACCTTGTACAGGCAGATAATTTTTGCGGAATTTGAGTTGATGACCCACGATATGATTGAATCCGGTGAAGCCCTGACCGCCGATAAACTGGATGAACTCTTTGCCGATTTATACCAATTTTATCACGGTGCCGCTTTTGTTATGGATCGGGAAACAAAAGCG
>JAFGKZ010000166.1 GCA_016928315.1 Calditrichaceae bacterium | reverse complement strand
AATCCGTAATAACTGTTGTTTCATCGCCGCGTCCATCTTCCCTATTGGCTTTTTCACAGGCGACACATATAAAAAATAAAAAAAGAATAAATGTTAATTTCATATATTTAATAATTAATATTGTAAAAGTTTATCCCGTTCCTTATTCCATTGAACCCAATCGGATTTTGCGTCTTCTTCTTTGTTAAAAGTTGATTTTTTATAGTTTATGTCATTTACTTTTTTAAAATCTTCTTCATCTTTTTTTAACATTTCCTGAAATTGCTGCTGATCTTGTTGCATAAAATTTTCAAAGTCTTCCATCTCTTTTTTCTTAAAATCATCAATAGCCTTTTCCTGCTGTTTTTTATATTCTTCAAAATCCATAACTAAAATCAGTTCTTCTCCGGCGCCAATAGTAAATGTAGAATCAGCCAACGTTTCACCATCCTCTTTAAAGGGCGTAACGGCGATTTCACCTTGGTAGCATCGGTAGGTAGATTGATTTTCATCGCAATCCATTCTATACACTGTACCGCGGATTGAACAGACAGAGGATGGTGATTTTAAACGAAAACTACTGGTGCCTTTTGGCAAAAATAAACTCAGCCAGAATGAGCCTTTTTCAACTTTTGCTTCCTCAATGCCCGCTTTATCTTTTGTAACTTCGATGATCGATTTTTCGCCAATGCGCATTACTTTTTTATTAGTGAAAGTAACCTCACAGCGCGATTGTTTATCGGTCCTGATTTTATCATTTGCCTGAACCCCGGAATTAAAGGTAGCGTTGTTCCATTTAGCATCCCCGGAATTTTGTACTTTAATTCCTCCCATAAAAAAGGTAATTTTACCCAATGGTTGATCTTTCATGTTATTGGCTAAAAGCGGAATAATAATCAAACAAATTATTGAAAGTGTAAGTATTTTTTTCATGGTTTCGTCTCCCGACATTTTATCTTTATTTAAAACTTAATTACTTTCGGTTCGATATTTTTAAATTGCGGCATAACCATTCCGGCATTTGCATTAATATAAGTGGGATCACAAATAAGATAATTATATCCATTGTAACTGATGAGATCGCCGGAAAGATCTGAATTAAATTTTACCGCGGTTGCAATATGACCAGGATAATCCAATCCGACAACATCAAGATGTAATAAGTTTTTCACCAGAAAAGAGAAGAAAATAGAACGATCTTCACAATCCGAACTTGGATAATGCAGCGTTTCTTCTAACATAAGGTATTTTTCTTTACCAAATTGTTGATCGTCTGTTTTATAATCAAAGGCTGTCTGTACAAATCGTAATAAAAAGTTAACAGCCTCTAATTCGGACATGTTCTGTATATTAGGTTTTATGGCCCGCAATAAGCTCTGATTAGCGTATTCCGATACAGCTGCGCTAAAATATAACGGTAATTCTGTTTGTGGATAGTTTTTTAAAAATTCGACAATATCATTATCATATTGTACCTGAATAGTATATTTCTCTCCATTGAAATTAAAAGATAGATTCTTTGTAATAATTTTATTTTTTATAACGGGTACTTTTGTAAGTTTCATACTGATCAAACGATCTGAGTCTTTATATTGACCTGTATATGTATATATTTGTCCGCTAAGCTCTACCGGAGTATCCATAGAAATAAAATAATATTTTTTATTATCCAAAGAAACAAAACGATTGCCATATATAGTGTTTTCTGAGGGAACAAGAAAATATATGGTATCCTCCATATAGGCCACTTTAGTATCGTATCCGGATTTACTAATTATAAACCAGCAAAACAGGTTTTGTTCGTTCGTTGATCCGGGAAAAAGTTTTTTAGCAAACAGATCAATAAGAGCCAAATATCCCCAATCATTTAAAGCTAATTGTACACGGTTTTCCTGTAATTGTTCTAACAACACTTTGTATTTTGATGAGGCTATAGTTTCCCATGCTTTCGAAATAACTTCATTGTTAATAGGTGTTGTCAGACCGAATTGAAAATCTTTTTTATAGTTAACAGATACAGGTGCGCCATAAAAATCAACCGTCATTAAATTGGTAGTTTTATTTACTACCGGCTTCGGTTTCGGTTTTGGGACCGGGGGCTTCTCAGGAATTTTAATTTCTGGTACAGGCTTTATTTTATCAGGTGGCGGAGACGCTGGTTTATCTTCCGGCCTGGCAATAGGAATGGTAAGCGGTTTAGGTTTTTCATCGGATTTGATTCCCTGAAACGTTTGGAACGCTTTCCATTCTTTTTTTAAGAAATCCGCAAACGCCTGATCTTCTTTATCCAAAAAATTTTGATAGCTGGTCTTTTCTTTCTTTAGCCATTCCTGATAATCATCCTGAGCAAATGCAATCGAGAAAACCATAAATAAAATACAAATTATGATGCACACGCTCATTTTCGATCTAAACATAATATCCTCCTCAAGGCAGCTAAATTATATTCGCTCAGAAAATACATGGTTAAAATGACCTAATAAATGATCTAAAACAATTTTCTAACCGCTAATAAACAACGTTTAAAAATTATTTTGCAACCGTAGTTATTGTGAGAACGCGTTCAGCCTTTTTAACCATACCGGTTTTTTTCTTAACAAATCCACGTGTTTTCGCTAAAAATTCGCCCAGATCATCAGCCAGCACATCATAAGACTCGCCTTCAATCTCAACGGTTTTCAAATTGAGATCGGGTAATTCTTCCGTTGAAGCGAACATCTGCAGTTTTTCAACGCCAAACGGCGGCGCACATTCAAAAACATCAGGAAGCTCTACAATTTTATTAACCTTGCTTTGGTCTATGTAATAACTTGTATAAAGAGGAGTACGCATACCGTTTGCCAGATGATAAATGAATCTTAAATAAGCCGGCGTATTTAATCGGACGTAAAGATGCATTTCTTCACCACCACGGAAAATAATATTCTGATCGCCTTTATTGGTCCAGAAATCTACATTTAAATCGCCATATACTACTTCTGATTTACTAAAAAGTTTGTCTTCTGCGCTTGCATCTACAAAATTTTGCGGTTTGTACGCAACGCCGACTTTCTCAGCAAAAGATATTGGAAATTCGACCCGGGCGCTGCCAATGGCGCTGCCGGACTCATCATAAATTAGAAGAATAATTTCCATCAAAGAAGCTCTTAACCAATAATTACCCGCGATTGTCAATCCTTCTCGTTTTTCTGAACCTGGTTCAATTTTACCCTGCTGAAATTTTATAAATTTATTAAGATTAAAATTAATCTGCTGACGTATATAGTCTGAAAGTGCGCTGCCAAAGGCCGTATCCTGAAAGTCAAACGGAAAAACTGTTATTTTTTGACCCGGTTGTATCTGTTTTGAAATTTGAAAACATAAACCATTAATGGCATCATCAAAGCTATTAATATCAGTTTCGGTTAATTTATAAATGTGATCATCCAGGTGACTGCGTGAGAAGGTAGGTTTTAATTCTTTTTGATTGCGTCCTCCCAAAATCATATATATTAGAATATTTTGTTCAAGCTGATTAAATAGTTTTGAAGTCGCAAATAATTCCATCAAAGCGCGATCATTATCGCCACTGCCCATTAGTGATGTAACCCGGTTCATATTGGCGTCAATTTGTTTCTGTAATTCTTTTGTTCGTTCATAATAGAGTTCAGCAGCTTCATCTTTACTTAAAATGGCCTGCGCCATAATGAATTCGCCCTGATCAAAGGTTTCCCAACGAACACCCTCAATTTTCATATCAGAAATAACATTAACTTTCGATTCTGCGTATTCGACAATAGAGTTTGAAGCCTCAGTAAGTTCTGAAACGAATTCAGATTTAACACTGGCCTGAATTTGATTTGCCAGATCTGACATAGCGCGTTCTTTGGCAATGGTTCCATCTTCAGGATTACTGGTATTTTCAGCATATCCCTCACCAACTAAATATAAAGCAGATGGATACTTTTTACCCTGCGCGAATCCCAGGCTTAAGACAACAAGTAAGATGAATGATATATTAACCAACAATTTTAATGAATGCATCATCATTTCTCCAAAATCAATAAACTTTATCATTGTGAGACAATGCTATTATCTAAAAATATCTGCGCTGTCTCTTTGATCATACATTTGATTTAACGGAACAATCTGTTGAGCTTCGTTTATCTGGAATACCTTCCAAACACTTCCTTTCATACCTGTAGGGACATTATAACTGGCCTGCAATCGGCCGTCTGAGTATACATCCACATGAGCCCCGCCATATGAAAGGTCCTGCCCACCGCGCTTTCGGCGTCCGGAGAAATTGTGTACGGCATATTCATATACGCCTTTAGCCGGTTTATATATGGTTATGGTCTCAGGCCCATATGATTTCTGATCATCCACATCCAGAAAATTCTTTCCGCCAATAAGTATTTTATTCCGCCACCAGATGTGGAAAATACCCCCTTCCGGTTTTGGCCCTCTCAGATGCGCATCCAGATCACTAGGATAAGCTCCCCAGGTAAGAACAATGCGGAATTCCTGTACTTCTGGTGTAAGCGCAAAATTCATGCTTACAGGCAGTTCAGTTAAATCCATTATAAATTCATGTTTAGAGGCAAGAAAACCGGGTTTTGAAAATTTAACATCATATTTCCCGTATTCCATTTTTTTAATAAAAATACCATTCTCATCGGTTTTACCCATACCTGCGGTTTCGCCTGTTCTTTTATCCATAATGGTTACATTTGTTTCGGGCAAAGGTTCACCTGTAACAGCATTAACCATCACCACCTTATAAATACGCTGCTGATCAAACATCTCTGTTATTTCATAAAAAGCGCCATCAACAATAGCACCACCGCGAAAAGCTAAACCTTTTGTTTCTGCCGGTACTTCAATTTGATAGGTTTGATTATTAACATTATCTTCAACCCAAATAGCAGCTTTCGATTGTGAAAGCATGTAAAAATCTTCTTCGGTAGCAAAATCTTCGTCCATTAAATCATTGATAACCCATATGTTAAATAATTTATTTTTTGAATCATTAATGATAAATTCCTGTGATCCGCCGGCATAGGTTCTGTTAACCGTTACATTCCCATCCGAGGATGGTTTACTAAGATTGCCCCTGATTGCTTCTACTTTACCATTTGCGTAGTACTGTAAAACACCTTCTGCTTCCCCCATCGTTGCCATTTCGTCCCACTTGACTGTCACTTTAAAATCATAAGCCAAAACAGGTATGCAGAATAACAAAACGTAAATTAAAAAATTTCGCATAAAACTTCCTTTCACATATTTACTCAAATGATTCAATACCCAAAAAGTGGGATAACATCATTTTTATGAATCCGGGCTAAAACATAAAACAGTTTATTATCCCGATCAGGAAATCGTGCAACAATCGAAATATCCCGTAAGCCATACCTTATTTCCAGTACAGATATCTCTTCAGAATAATCTTCATTTGTCCAGCCATCAGAGTACAGCAAATTTATTTTACTGTAGTTGACTGCTACCTGATTCAGTATATTGAAAATGGCTTGCTCTTCGGCGGTTTGCCAGGCATCATTTTCTAAACCGATAGCTGTATACATTCCTATACCATAATAGTAATCGCTGTCTGCCAGATAAGTTTTATTTACCCAGTCAGGAAGGGGAATTTCTTCAACAGGTATAATATTTCTTTCAACCTCAAGTGTATCATCAAGAGAAAATGCAGATATATAGTCTCCTGAAAATACATTCACATTAAAACGATCTATTTCAACAAGACGGCCTTTTATTGCTGCTATGGAATCTTTTGAAAATTCATAATAATAGTTACTATTTTTCAATAAATCCCGATTACCATCTAAATCAAAAATTTCTAGTGTACCAACAGCATAACATCTTTTGTAGGCGCAATACATGTTTTGTGCCACCTCTTCCGAAGACATACCGCGGTAACTATAACCTACAATAATATCCGGATATTTTTGCGGGTATAAAAACCATTCAGGATATTGTTTGATTGCTGCATTCGAGATTGATATAAATATTAAGATTGTAAAAAATATTATACTTCCAATATGCGATTTCATTTTAGTTCCTGGATTCGCTGATTACATGTACTTCCATGATTAAAAAAATAGTATTTAATAAATAAAAATCCGGGAGATACACGTATCCCCCGGATATATTTAACAAGATATTAATAACCGCTTTCTTGTTCTTTCTTATATTTTTCCATCGCCTGGTCTAATTCTTCATATGCCTGAGAAGCGCGGAAACGTTCATATAGTTTTGGCTTGCCTTTCTTCACTTCATCAAGAATTGACATATTTACTTTGTCAGGTTCAATAGCAACAAGAGCGGCAGCAGTAAATTTGCCGCTTTGCGGATCTCTCATATATTTGGTCTTCTTGGTGATAGCGCCCTGTAACATAGTGCTGGTTAATACTTTGGTAACCGTAGTAAATGCTTCATTTATTTCAGAATCTTCGGCAGAACCGATCTCTTCCTGAAACATTTTCTTCATCCGGTTAACCTGTGTGTTAAAAATTTCAGCCAATTGTCCCTGTGCGTCAGTAACTGCCTTTTTCTTGGCTAAATCCTGACGGGCAGATTCTGATTGGCCAACAGCCGCAATACCACCGGCTTCGATAATCGATGCAGACATATCCTGCAGGTCCTGAAATGGATCTTCATATGCAATCATATCTTTAGCAGGGTTGATAACCTCTTTGCCCCCGCCGCCGCAAGCGACTATTAGTCCAAAGATCATAACAGCGCTCATTAAAAGCATTAAGTTCCTCTTCATAACTTAACTCCTTTGTTTGTTGGTGGATGTTAAATAGTTTACTAATTAATTAATTTTTTTGCAAAAATGAATCATATTACTTCTTTTCTCATTGACACAGATCAACTATTTCTTTTTTTATTTATTATATTGAATTTAGATATTTTTTAAATTCTTTATAAAACTGATTATTAAGCTGTTCCCTGACTGTGCGCATAATTCTGGATTTAGCTTCCCCTTCCGATACCGCAGTACTGCGTTTATTATGATTAAATGACTTCAGCGACTGGTTATTTACATTATCCCGGACTTCGATAGTCAACTTCCAGTTATAAGCAACCAGGTTATCCCTATTTATATCCGTTGGCTCAATATCCAAACTATAATTCATACTGAAATCACCTTGAGAATTTACCATCTTAAAACCGATTTTACCAATTACTTCTTTTAAGTAATCACCTACCTCAGCGGGTGTTTCTTTGCCCGGATACAACGCAACAGTGATGGTATTTAATAATTCAGCCATTTTTTGATCAATGTCACTTATAGGAATAGAAACAGGGACTTCTGCCTGCCCCTTGGTTAAGACCTGGTATTGATTGCGAAGAACATCGTTAATAGCTGTAATTGTTTTACATTTAGCAAGATTACCATATTTATTCAGTTTATTTGCTGAAGTTTTATAGTTATTATAATATTCGACAATTTTGCCGTCGTTATTTTTAATATCCTGCTCATAAAGTAAAGCTGTCTCAGCACGATTCAAGTATGCCAGTACATAATACAATCCATCTTTGGAAGAAAAATGGACTTTGTCAATTTTGATATTCTTAAGTTCTTGCTGACTTGCAACAGAGGTACGATTTAGCATTTGGGATGAAAATGAAGCGCTGCTTTGATTGTTCTCTTCCACTTCCAGATAGTTTTCAATCACCGTTTGATCTACTGTAATAGCAGACTGGAATACTTTTGCTATATTGCCGACAGCGTCTTTCTCCGCCGCCTGCCGGGTATCGCCGCTGCCTACGCCAACAATAAAACGTGAATCCGGATATAAACTATTGGGATTATTAATCCATTCAGGAAAATCAGCGGAAGTGGATACATTTTTTTTGACTGGTGGAGCTGAAGCACAACTTACCATGCATAACAATTGAAGTATAATTATAAACAGGACTATTTTTTGTATTGACCGCATTAAATCAACTCCTCTTAATTTATTAAAGCAAGATCAATTAGGTTTAATTTGTTTGTAATAGTATAATTGGGATAGGCCTTTTTCCTAATCACTAAATTATTTTTATTCATAAACTCAATTGTAATGTCGTGTGTCCCCTGTGAAATTGGGATTTCGCTTGTATAACAATATCTTGGCATCATCCGCCAACAACGTAAATCGGCATTTTCAGTGGCATCTACTCCAACATCAACTACTGCATCCAATAAAGTTCCCCAGCCTCCTTTTGCCTTAGTTTCTTTTCTTAATTTTTTCTTAGCTTCAGCTGCTGCTAATCCTTTAATTACGGTACGAACAACCGTTTTTATATATATAATCTTACGATTTTTATTAAATGATTGTATTGCTACCTTTCCCATATCTTCAAGTAAATCTAAAGTGTACGTTTTATTATTATCAATATGAATAACAATTTTATTAATGTTGGAATCTACTGTTCTAATTACCGGAAATGAAAATTTAAAATGGTATCCTTCTTTCGCTCCTGGGAAAGGCATATTAGGCACAGTGATAGGCATATCCAAACCGGAAACACCTATCATATCTTTATATGTTGATACTCTTCCACCGACAGCCTTTTTATAGGGCGCCAGGCCGGTAAATGCAACAATATTAAGATATGTTCCTCTCAATTTAGGGGCATCGGAAACACATGAGGGTTCGGCAAAATCATATATATCGGGTTGAGTTTTCCAAGCCTGAACCATTTTTTCATGGGATATACGAGCATTATCACGTTCACCATCAGCCCGGTAAATAATGTAACTTAAATAATGTGATAATACATCGCTGCTAAATTCTGATGAAGTGTTT
>JAFGKZ010000165.1 GCA_016928315.1 Calditrichaceae bacterium | reverse complement strand
ATATATTTTTATGATGATACACATTGGTCACCATGGGCATCAAAATTAATCTCAAAAAAAATCAGTCAGTTGTGCAAATAATCCATACCCAGTGAAATGGTTATAAAGTTAAAATGTTTTACAATCTCCTCTTTGAAATTAACCAACAAATTTATATCTTCTGCAAATAATTATTCACTAAGAGATTTTAAGAAACCGGCACGAAAGGAATAAAATGGGCGGCTTTTTCGGCGTTGTGTCAAAAGAAGATTGTGTTTCCGACCTGTTCTATGGGACAGATTATCATTCACATCTGGGGACAAAGCGAGGCGGACTGGCGGTAAAAAACTCCAGCGATTACATCCGCTATATTCATGATATCACCAACTCGCCTTTTCGCACCAAGTTCGAAACCGACATTCATAAAATGCATGGCAATAAAGGCATTGGTATTATAAGCGATAACGAAGATCAGCCGATTTTAGTCCACTCTCATCTTGGCACGTTTGCTATTGTTACCATTGGCGTTATACAGAACAGAGCGGATATATTGAAACAAATACTCAAAAAGAAATCCGCACATTTTTCCGAATTGAACGAGGGGGAAATAAATCCAACTGAATTGGTAGCCAGTATTATTAACCAGGAAGACACATTTGAGGCGGGGATTCAAAAAGTTTATCAGACCATTGAAGGATCCTGCTCGATGTTAATTTTAACTGATTCGGGAATTTATGCCGCCCGCGACAGATTGGGCAGAACACCGGTAATTATTGGTGAAAAAGAAGGTGCGCTTTCAGTGACATTTGAAACCTGTGCTTTTTATAATCTTAATTTCAGGATAAAAAAATATTTAGGTCCGGGTGAATGCGTATTTATTAACGAGGAGGGCCTGGAACTGAAAATCGCGCCGGGAGACCAGCAGAGAATCTGTTCATTCTTGTGGATTTATTACGGATATCCTTCCTCAAGTTACGAAGGCATCAATGTAGAGATGGTTAGAAATAGTTGCGGCGAACTCTTAGCAAAAAATGATGATGTCGAGGTTGATATTGTTGCAGGTATTCCGGATTCGGGCATTGCCCATGCCATCGGGTATGCTCATTATGCCCAAATTCCTTACAGAAGACCATTTGTAAAATACACGCCGACCTGGCCGAGAAGTTTTATGCCCCAGAATCAGGCACATCGGGATCTGGTTGCCAAAATGAAACTAATCCCTATAAAAGAAATTATCGAAGGGAAAAGGATATTGTTTTGTGAAGATTCCATTGTTAGAGGTACGCAGTTAAAAGATACGATCAATCGATTATTTGAAGCAGGCGCACGAGAAGTACATATGCGTCCTGCCTGTCCGCCATTGGTCTTTGGCTGCAAATTTCTGAATTTTTCCCGTTCCAGGTCCGAATTGGATCTGGCCGGCCGACGTGCTATTATTGAGATCGAAGGTAAGGACTCTTCTCAACTTCAGGCTTATGTGGATCCAAAATCAGATAAATATTGTATGATGATCGAAAAAATCCGTCAACACCTGGGTTTAACGTCACTAAAATATCAAGAGATTGGCGATATGGTAGAAGCGATAGGTCTTCCTAAAGAAAAACTATGCACCTATTGTTTTGATAAAGAAGGTTAATCAACTATGATCCTGACCATGCCGGGCCGGTCTTAATGTTATGTATGTATGTCCCGGAAAAATGCACTTGAGCAAGTTCCTTTGGAATTTCAATATAGCAGTTTAAAATAAAATATAACCAGTTAATATTTTATAATAACATAAAAAAGCCCTGTAAGCTTTACAAAAAAGGGCTTTCAAAGTAAATTTTCAATTCTATTTAGTTTCTTTAGGTTTATGTAACTTAGCAGTTTAAGTACATAATAAACAAATCACTCATCACCATAGCCTGCCGGAATAGGTCAAACCAAATCTAAAAAAATAACTACTGGTATCGTATGGATCCATACCGGAATCATAAACTCTTCTTTCTTCGACAATGACCGTACCAGTTGAATCAATTCCAATCGGCACATCCTGTAGATAACTATAAGGTCCTTGAGTAATCGTGTATTGACGATAATTATAACTACCAAAGATTTCAAGGGATTTAATGGGGCGATAACTCAAGGTTATTTCCGGATTAATATAAAAATCGGTTTCTCTTTTCATCGTGCTCTCACCGGTATCCCATTGCATTTTTTGATTTGGGTAAACAGCAATTTTCGTTGATAGAGTTAAAAAATCTGTCAGCCCAAGGAAACCTGCAATGTTAATATATTTACTTCCATTATGATGCGTATCATTGGAGTACCTATAATTTGATTCATATGAATAGTAATATAAACTCGTTATATACTGCCCGCTTTTTAGAAAAGGATTTTGATAGCCAACCGGCTGCATAAATTCCAGTTGTTGAGCTTTGAGTGAATTAACAATGAACATAATGCTGACAAGTAACAATATGCGTTTCAAGTACATGTTGCCTCCATTGAATATGGTTTTTGATATTTTATAGATAAAGAATTTATATGAAAATTAAATTTAATACGGTGCAAAATAATATGAAATGATGATAAATCAAAATTTCTTATCCATTCTAAAGATATCATCAATGATATCGATAAGTTTTAAAACTATTGATCGATAAACAGAATATTTAAACTGAATTCTGATTGATATAAAAAATTTGGTTTTTGCATCTGTTATTTCGTACATTTGCGCAAGTGATTATACAATTTTCTGTATAATTACAAAATCAGGTAAAAACATCAACTAAGCATTGTTGAAAAAATGACAATAATTACTTTACAAACAGTTAATACAACACAACGCACAGACGACCGCAATACAACCAATTTTAATGATCGGGATGACAATACCGATTTTTAGAATCCCCCTTTGTTTTTACCAGAATCAATCGAAATCACAAAAATAACATAAGCGGGGATTCACCCGGGATGAATAAAAACGACTAAAACATCAACTAAATAAAAAGACAGAACCATGCAATTACCAGGAAAACCAATAGCAGGTTTACAATCAGACGCTAAGGATTTTATTAATCTTTATGTTTCTTTAGGTGAACGGGCCGAAAATTTTCTGCCCAATCATGTGCTTGATTATCTTCGTAATTTTGTAAAAGTATGCTGTGAAGAACCGGATGATCCTGCGCTTCAGAAAGCCCAGATTGATAAAAGTATTCTTGAATTAAAAGAACTTATTCCGGGTTATACCGATGTTTCCCTGATGCTTTTCCCCCATGAGGATTCTAAGGCCTATCAGTATCGTACCAAGAAACAGCAGTTTGAAAACAAGCTGATATCGTTTATTGATTATGAGCTGGTGGATGATGAGACCAAAGAACAAGCCTCCAATATTCTTAAAACGCATGATTATTCCATCGGTACGCCGCCGGTTACCAAGGCCCAGATTGATTTAATGTATAATCTGATTTTGGGTGATGATGTGCGTGAACTCCGCAAGTTCCGCGATGTTATCGGCATAAATGGCGATATTGAAGAAGCCCAGTGGAATTACCTTATGGATGTACTGGAGCAGATGATTATCCAGAGCACGCATTATACCACCAATGCCGAAAAACAGGATTTTCTGGAACGCACTAAGCTGACGGTTAATTTTAAAGGTTTAAACGGATTTATTCGCACGGTTGTCGGCGGTGGAGCCAATACGGTTGTTGATCTGCTTTCGGTAGAAGTTTTTTATCCCAGCATGGTGAAGGTGATCGAATTTAAAAATGCCGATGCGTTATATGAAACCATAAAAAATGACCGTACCAGTATTTTTGTGGTTAAAGTTAATTCAATGCGCAAAAATGTGTTCAATCATCGTAAATGGTTCCCCTATTTAACGCGATTAATTATTGTTGACGATTCCCCGGAATCGCGCAGTACAAACACCACGCTGGTATTTGGATTTCATAATAAAATTATCAATACCCTGAACAAGGTTCATACTAAAAAGTTAGGCGCTCTGGCCAATACTCAGCTCAACCTTCGTTTGATTTTGGATAAAGTAAATGATGAAGTTTTGGAAAAAATTTGTTCCTGCGCAGAAAAGAAAATAAACGATTATGATGAGGAATTAAATGAATTTAAAAGAGAACAGCTTGGTGAAACTGGTAATCTTAAAAAAGAGAAATCGCTGTTCAAATTTAATGATTATGCCAAGCAAATTATCAAAGATAAATACGCTATAACCAAATTGCACGATTACATAATTTTGGTGCAAAACTGTAAAGATCCGAAAAAATTACAGAAACAGAATAAAGAATTAATTCATGAGTTCGAAACGCGCACCAAAGCTTATTTCTATTCCAATATTGAACAGGTTAATATTGCTACCATTGTGGAAGGCGGCGGCCGAAGCCAATTGCGCGCCTATGGCGAATACCTGCTTCAGAGGAAACTTAAAACGATCGATCCAAAAATCGTAAACAAGTGCAAAACAATCATTGATGTACTGCCCAATAATTTTCAGCGCACGCTGAAAAATCATTATCATAAAAATTTTGGTATTAATCTCTTTCTGGAAAAATACAAAGAATATATCACTAAGGTTGAAAATGAATCGGATAATAAAGGACGATTTACTAATTTTCTGATTGATATCGGCGTATATGATGAATATAAAAAGAAAACGCCGGAAGAGCAGCAGGTTATTAAAGAATTCATCAGCAATCTGGCCAATCTGGAGATCACTTCAATTGCCGATGACGTACAGATGATTATCCGCGATATTTTATTTGACGCTGTTTTAAAGCCATACATATTATTCAATAAAGAAGCTTCATGGGAATATAAAGATCTTTTCCCGGTCGATCGATTCGATATTAATCCATTTGATTTGGAAATTGGTTTAACCGGGGATAAGCGTATTGATTTTGAGCGATTGCATCATCGCCTGAACCGCATGAAAAACAGCTTTCAGTTATTCGACGATACCGGCAATCTGTGGGATCGTTTCTGTGAAAACCTGACCATTATTATTAATGATCCGTCAAATCCCTCGGGTTATTCGGATTTTAATAAACCGGAACTGATTAAATTTTTACGTTTTCTGAACAACAATAAAATCACATTATTATTGGATGAAGCCTACAGCGACGCCATTAAAATTGATGATCCGGATGAGCCCAAATGGCGGACCATATCGCGTTATGTGATGAATAATATCGGTTCGCTGCCGAATATCAGTATCGTTTCATCTTTATCAACAACCAAAAATTTGGGCGCAACCGGCAACCGGTTGGGTTCACTTATTGCCACGCCAGCCCGAAAAGATGTGCTGGCATTTGCCAAAAAACAAAATACGATTGAAAAGGGTAATACCAATTCACTATACATGCTGGTTAATACCATCGAAGCGGCGCAGCTTTCTAAAAAGATAAAAGACCGCATGGAATCCGAACTGCCTAAAGACGCATCACGCTTTAAAATTAAAGGACTCATTGAAAACTATATCATCGACGAAATCGTCAGTTATGCGGAACGTATTACAAACAATAAACAGGCCAAAGATATTAAGCGGTTTTCACCATTTGAAGGCAGTCCGCTGCATATTTTCCTTTTAGAGGAGTTGGTTTCGCTGGATAAACTGGACGTACTGGAATTACCGGATGACTTTAAATACAAAGGCGAACCATTCTTTAAATATTACCAGGAGCATCTTGTCAGGGAAATAAACCGGTTTCGTATGAATAAAATGTTCCGTGAAGAATCCAACAGACGGTTAAAACTGGTTAAAGAAATTGGCGCGAAAGTGATTGAAGAAGAAGAGGCACGGGATCTGGCAGAAATACTTGAATCCGATGGTTCCTATTTATTTAATGTTTTATTGAAAGATTTTTTCTCGTATCAGGATTTGGAAAAGTTTACAATAAAATTAGCAGAACAACGCGGGATTTCTGTTATTCCTTATCAAACAGGGTTTTTACGCTTTTCATTGGGATATTTTATTGAAGGATCCGATCAAAGCTATACAACATTTAGCCATGAATTTGAAAATTCTCTTAGGATTGTCCTGAAATATTGGAAACAGTATTATGAAGCCAAAACCAATCCGGATAATAAAGATAAACGCAGTGAGGATATACTTGAAGAAATTTTTGCATCGGCATCCGATATGGAATTTATTGATCAGGTTTTAAGAGATTATGCTGTTATTAAGAATCTTAAAAAGATACCGCTAAAAGTTCTGACTATCAGCAATATAATGACGTTGTATCATGCGTTCCCGAAGGATTGTGGCGTCTCGATTAATACAATTCGCAATTCGGAAAACTCGGTATTTGAGTTTTATGAAAATGTTGGAGAATGCCGAAATCTAATTGAATTTATCGGCAGTAAAGCTTTCACAAAAATCTATGAAAACCTGCTTCCTCAGGTTTATAAAAAAATTCCGATGATCAAGCATTTGGATTATAATACAGTTATCTCCAAATATGGCAAATCCACAATTCTCAAATTTATACATAATAAAGTGGATTATCAGCCGGGCAATTTTGTACTGGATGATCCGGATGAATTAAACATCATGAAGGAAATTCTGATTGAGCTTGAAACAATTTTATTTTCAGACGCAAAAATGAAAATTATGGCTTTGAATGCATCAAAAGATTTATCCGGCGACAAGGCAAAACTGGAGGGCACAAACCGTATTTTACGCAAATATGTGGAAGAACTGTTACTGCATTTCAATTTACCGTTCGAACAGGAATCAATTGAGCCGACGATTGAAGAAATGATTAAGGCAAATGTTGAAATTTTTAAAGAAGTCGTTGGAAAATCTGTTAAAGAATTCAGCTTGTCAACTTATCTTGATAATTTCGCCAAGGATTTAATGTCATCAGATATACCGGAAAGCTTTAAAATGCGCAGAGAAGGTTTCCTTATTAAAATACTCCGGGAAACCGTTCTTTCCGATGAATTATCAACATCAGGAAAGATATTACGACTGTATCTATTTAAGCGGGATCAGCTGCTTAAAAGTATGCTGCAATCTAAAATTGAATTACTTAGCGCCAAACTAAATGCCATGACCGATGCCGAGGTGCGATTATTTTCGGAAGAGTTCGCTTACGGAATTTTGCCAAGTGAACTGGGAGAAATAATACAGAGCATTCTGCGATTGAAGGATATTAAAATCACCCAGAATGAACTCCACAAGGAAGCACGGGCAATTGTCCTGTTCTTTGTTGAGCTGATGAATAAGACCAAATCGACCGAATATTACAATAAATACAATCATACCCTGATTAAATTTTTGGAAACACACTTTCGTAAACAAAATTCCAGCGCCAACGAAATGATTCAGCATGGTATTACCCTGCATAAAGATTTTAAAATGGAAGCAAGTGATAGCGATGGAACCCTGGCATGGGTCTATGATGTAATGACCAAGTGCGGCGTTATCGGTCTTGAGCAGCCGGTACAGTCGCATACCCGCATTGTGACCGATGCCAAGCGGCGTATTTATCCCTTCCATAAAGCAGACCGGCCTGAGAACGTAAATCAGGAACGGGATTATTCCGCACCGCATGAATACATCAAAAGTATGGATATCAAACCACCGTCCGTATTTTTTGGCCGGCGCATGGAAAAATTTATTCAGAATATGGATGAGAATGATTACCGCTGTAAAATTATCAAACATGGTCTGGTTAAAGTGCTGTATGTCTTCCAGAAATGTTACATCAAGTATTTGACGGATAATTATCGCTTGATTACAGCTGATGAAGTCAGTTTGGAAGATGTTAAAAAATTTACGCCTGAAGTGATTTTGTTTTATGGAGCACCGGAGAAAGTGATATCTTTTCCGCAGATTGGTTATTTCGATCTGAAAGGGCCGCAAGGCAATATTAAAACTCTGGTAACACCGCTTAAAAAGGAAGTGGATTATTTCGGCGATATCAAAAAACCCTGGCTGACCATGATGAATGAGAAGGTTAAGGAAATGGGCGGTGTTCCGGTTCATGGTTCGTTGTTTGCGGTTGAAGAGGAAGACGGCAGCATGTTTGTCGTTCAAATCAGCGGCGATAGCGGAGTGGGAAAATCAGAAATGCTGGCGGCAATGATTTTAAAATGGCTGAAAAAAGATTTGCCGGGTATCCGATCCATTAAAATGATTGCCGGTGATATGTTTTTTGTATTCCCGGATGATCAGGGTAATTTATATGGTATCGGAACAGAAGAGGGCGATTTTTCACGTGTTACCGATTTTGATCCGGATTTTATTAAACAGTATTACACCCTGTTTGCCAAAGCGGCGGACAGCAATGTAACCGATTTAAATTCACGCAGTACGATCAGCGGATTCTGTGATATCACGATGCCTTTTAGAATTGATATTATGCTGACTGCCAGCAATTATGCCCGTGAAGAAGCCGGTATAACCCGTTATGAAAATCCCGAGAATTTCCTGCTGTATCGGGATTCCCATGGCGAACGGAAAGAAAAGGCAACCAGCGCCGATAACCCGCATTTACAGCGCACGCTATTACGCTATAGTAGTGATAAAAACATCGTAGAAATTTTAGATAAGCATGGAAATTATATTGATGATGTGCTGAATTGGGAAAAAGATGAACAGAAAAATAAGTATTATCTCTGTACTTCCTATAAAATGATTGATAAGATTGATATTGAATTTGTGGTCAATAAAATATTTATCGGCAAATCTTTTCAGTATCAGGGACTCAAATACAAAATTAAAGAAGCTAATTTCGATATCATTAAAAACCGTTTCATTGCTACCGCAGTTGCAATGTTGAAACCCACAGAAGATGCCGAGCCGGTTGAAAGCAAAATTGAGGTTCTGTTGGATCGCGATATTTTCAGCGAAATCTTTAATTCATTGGCCAGCACACCGGCCGGTCAGCCGTTCGTGGCGGAAGAAAGTCAAATTAAGGGTCGCCAGCACCTGATTGAGATATTAATGGGCGGGAAGGATGGCAAGGGCAAAGGCCGAAATATTCGTCTCGGTATTCTTTCAACCGATCTGGGCCGGAAAGGCAAGGAAATTACCGGACCGCAGGCCGCAGCAGAAGATATGAAAACGATGATTCAGGAAGTGCGTATTTACCGCAGTGACGTCAGCGATAATAAAAATTATGTACAGCAGTTGGTTTATGAAAGATATGATCATATTTTTGAAGAGCATAAACATAACAGTGAAGTATGCCGGTATAACTTTTTGTTATTCCAGTTAGAACAGATGCGTAAAGCCAACTTTGTACGTATTGATGATTCAAAAACAAAAGTTGATCTATCCGGTATTAAAGGCTTTACACCGGTCAGCCCGAAAAAGGAATTCAGCCCGTTGCTGGTTACGCCCAATATCAATATCGAGTTGAGTGCATTCAGTGAGACCTATGAACAATTAATGAGCCTGCCCAACAATCCGGAATTTGCCGATGAGTTTTATGAAAATTCCGATAAACTCTATATCGCTGAAGGTTACAGCTATGAAACAATTGTTAATAACATGGTTTTACAGTTGCTGGTTTTAAATGGTTATTTAACTATTGAAGATCTGACCCGCGGGCGGATTACGGAGAAAGTCAATCGGGAAACATTGGCAGCAGCCAAGTTTGCGGCTGTGAAACGTTTGACTGTGAAAACAGTCCGCAGTTAGCAGTTGCAGGAGCAGTGAAAACAATATTCAGTCAGCAGTAAACGGCATGCCATTTGTCATGCTGAGCGAAGTGAAGTATCTATATTCGAAAAAATATAAAGAGACGGGTAACGCTTAACTGATTACCCGTCACTTGTTTATTTCAACAACATCATTTTTCCACTGTAATGTTTTCCGGAATTAGTCGTCATTTGAAAAATATAAACTCCTGATGTTGCATGGTTTCCATATTTATCTTTCCCGTTCCAGGATGCATAATGCCTGCCGATTTCCAGATCCTTTGATAACAGGGTACAAACCTCTTCACCCAGAATGTTGTAAATTTTAATCGTTACATGAGCATCAGTTGGAAGAGCAAAGGGGATCGTAGTACTTGGATTGAATGGATTAGGGAAATTTTGACCAAAAGCAAATTCCTTTGGAATGGTTTCATCCAATTTATCCTGAATCAATTCTTCTTTACCCACAACTACTGTGAAGTTAGTCAGTTTTGTTTCAGGTGTGTATTGAATTGAATAATCTTTTCTTAAATCGTAATAATTTCCTTTACTATTATTAATTAAGAAAACAGAAAACTCATCCGGTATATCTTTTACACCATTAAAAGTGATAATTGCATGATCCAGTTCAGGAATTAAAACGGTCAAGGGCCATTCTTCAATATCCTTAACCGGAGGACGCACATCGCAGTTAAACGCTCCAGCGGGCGCTTCCCACTCGGGACGATCAAAATATACACTCAAAATATCCCCAACAGTCCTGGGTCTTCTATACTCAAACTCGTCTTTTGTTTTGGATGCATTTTCATGTACAGCAAAATAAGCAATTTCGTCAGTAAATTGATCGGTTCTTGCAGCAATGTTCACTTTCCAATTATATTCACTTTCTTCCGTAAGTTTAGGTATACTAACTGTAACAGGATCAAAAGGTATTCTTAATATAGTACGATCCGGATTTTGATTGTCAAAGTAATATCCCGCAAAAGGCATCATGATTAAATTTGTATCATCCCAGTTTTCATTGAAAACATAAAGTGGTCTATTAGCAATGATACTGTTAACCTCTTTAATTTTAATCCATGATATTGGTTCGTTAAAAGGATTGGTGATCAGATTCCAGCCCGGGTGTATTGAAACTTCCACTTCACCGTCATTATTTAGACCTGCAGCTTCTTTGCTTGGTTGATTAATAGTAAGTGGACCTTTGTTTAGCATCCAGAAGGCATGGCCTGGTATTTGTCTGAAAATGTTATTCCCATTATATTCAATTAAATAATTCGTATCTTCACCATTGTCCCAAAACACCTGCCAGTCCTCGCCCTGTTTGCCGGAAAAAATATTGGCAATCATTTCATCATTGCCTCCGGGTAAACCGACTAGTCTATATTCGTCAGGCTTATAATCACTTCCCTTGGACTTTGTGGAAAAATCAACTGTATGTGTAAGGTTTAATTGAGTAGGATAGGGTAAAGTTGTAAAAGTATTATCTGCTCCATAGAGTGTGTATTCATCATTACTTAATACTACCCGGTAATGGTATGTTGCACCAACATATAGATACACTAATTCAGCACTAACCATATTATTCTCGGTATTGGAAATGGGAGAAGGCATGGCTGAAATTGAATTACCGTAAGATGCCGCTTCTCCGTATTCAAACGATACATTCATAGTTAAACCATCAGAATTAACTGTTCCGTTAAGTACGGCCGTTGTATAACCGATATCACTGGCAGCATTAGTAACTGCTGAAAGATTTGCGGGCATTTCTACAAGAGTTACTGTACCCCACAAAGAAGGGTAATACCACATTTCACTACCGAATGGCGCAGACCATAAAAGAGAATTATCCAAAGTACCTGAATCATTATCGTTTAATGCCAAATCAAAACCAAAGTTATGATTAGCACCTAATCTTAATCCAAGCTGATTTAATAAATCATCGCCATCCAGCATTATTTCATAATTGTAGCCATTCGATGTTTCTATTGATGCAAACTGAGAGTTGCTGAAATCATCAACAGAATAAGTCATTCCATTCTCAAAACTATAAACATTAGTGAGATAATTCGTATTGGCAACGAAGGAAAATTGTAAATCATTCTGATCATAAACATCAGTTTTTTCATTTTCACCATCCAAATAGAATTGAATTACATCATTATTCCAATACTGAGGATTTGAAGCATTTAATATATTATCCGTAACCGAGACAAATAAATAAAGGTTGTCATCATCCCATAGCATTCTATATTCGCCTGAAAAATCATTGTTATCGTTAGGAATAGTACTAGCCGTAAGTACTTGATCAATTGGTTCAGGATTGGCAGAGTACCAAATATCTTCCATATTACCATCAACTGTTATTGTATCAGCAGTTTTTGGAATAGAGATTTGTTTTGGTTCGGCAATTACCTCGGTTAATTGAGCTTTACCCCATGTATCGGGATATAGCCAATAATCACTACCCCATGGACTGGTCCAGGTTATTGTACTTTCACGATCTCCTGTGTCATTATCAGCAAACTCTAACTCAAGACCAAAGATCATCCCTGAGGATATATTAAAATTAAGTTGTGACGATAAATCGGCGCCAGATAATCGTATTTCATAATCATATCCATATTCTGTTTCACTGGATGCAAACTGACAATTTGGAAAATCTGCTGTACTGTGAATTCCATCATAGTAGGGATTCCATACATTGGATAATCCGTCACTATTTACTACATAGCTGAACTGAAGATCCTGCTGATCATATTCATGATTTCTTTCAAAATTGGCATCAATAAAAAACTGAAAGACATCATTTAACCAGTATGCCGGGTTGCTGGTATATACAACATCGTCATTAACCATTGCATATATATAAATATTATTATCGTCCCATAGCATTCTTGCTTCTGATGCAAAATCTTCATCGGAAATGAAAGGTTTATTACCTCGTTTAATTGTTGTTCTTGCTGCATAATGCCAAACCGGATCCATAGAGCCATCAATAGTTATGACATCAGGTGTTTTGGGTATTTGAATGGTTTCCATCTCAGCAAGTAATTCACTAAACCAAGCGGTGGCCCATAATATTGGCTTTGCCCAATAATATGCATCATTACCCGGACCATTCCATATAAGTAAATGATCGCGCGTACCAGTGTCATTATCACCCAGGGCAAGATCGATACCGAACTGACTGCCAGGAGTAACATTCAGGTTTAATTTGGTTGAAAGATTATTTAACGATAAAGCAACTTCATATATATAACCATCATCTGTTTGTCGGGATGTAAATTCACAATCAGGAAAATCCAGTGCGGAAAAATGTGTAGTAGTATCGTTGCTGAGAGCACCAAATTCCGAATTATTTAAAATATAAAAAAATTGTACGTCGTTTGAATCATAAATATCTGATTTATCATTACCACCGTCAAAATAAATTTGTATTACATCGTTTTCCCAAAAGTCAGATTGAGAAGTATTTATGATATCATCTTGAACAATCGTAAGTATATAAATGAAATTATCATCCCAAAGCATGCGAAACTCGGCCGAAAAATCTGCTGGTGATGATGGTTCTGTTTCCTGTTCAAATACGTGCAGGAGAGAATCTCGCGCAGCATAATCCCAGGCAGGGTCTATTTGGCCGTCGATAACCAGCGCAGTCTTTGCCCTGGGTAAAAGAAATTGTGCAAATAAATTCCCGGCAGAGAGAACAAATACTAAAAGACATAGAATTAAATTTTTATAATATTTCATAGCTTGCTCCTAATATACAATAATTCAATTTTATGGTCTGCCCGGAGGCGTGGGCATACCTTCATCAGAAGATGACTCATCCCCTTGTGATAAAAAGTAATAGGTAACACCACCAATCACAGCAACCGCGCCGCCAATCCAGTACCATTTACTGCTGCCTTTTTTTATTTCTTTATCCTCGGTTTTATTCTCTTCCTGTTTTTTCTGTTCAGCAGCTAAACGTGCTTGTTTCTCTAGTTGATCTTTATAGGCATCAGTATATTTTAACTTTTCATTTACATCGATATTATCTTTAACTTTTATTCGTTTTGTCCATTCCTTGTAGTTTCCCAGGGATAATTTCAGATCAAACTGCATGTCTTCTTTAATCGTGGTTGTATAAGGTGTCTGTCCTGCTTCTTTATTGTTGATTAGTACCTTGGCACCGGTTGGTGTCGAACTAACTGACAGTTTATAAAGTTTTTTTAATTCTACTTTTAATTTGGTTTCTTTGTTTTCATTTATAACAATTTCTTTTTCTTCCGGATCATATCCCTTTGCCGATATCTTAACCGTATGTGAGCCGGGGCTCACTTCTTTAAGGGATACCGGAGCATTTCCAATGAGGTTATTATCCAGGTATACTTCTGCCTTTCTGGGATCGGCTTCAATACTTATACTTCCGGTTTTTATAGCTACTTCAACTTGTTCTTGTCCTCCGGTAACCTTATTAGCGATATCATTAGCAACAATTTCCATCATTTTGACCAGGCCGCCAATTTCACCGGCATGATCAAAAATAAAGGAATCCTCAATTCTTGAAGTTTGTATATCGATAAGTGAAATATCCACTGTATAGATTTTACCAACTTGTCCAATAGAACCACTAATGATCCTTTGAACATTGAGTAATTTTCCCATTTCTACTGCACATTCTGTTGTGGTACAACCTGTATTCTGAAAACCCTGCTCCTTCAGAATCACTTCCATTTGACCCCGTTCTAAGACTATAAAAGCATCGGTTATTACCAATCTAGAGCGCAGTCGATTTGTAAGTGTAATCGCTTCTTCCTCTGACAGACCGCCGGTATGGTTTAAGTCGATGATAGCAATGCGTAATTTGCCTTCGTCCTGGGCTTTACTAAAAGAAATCATTCCAAGACACAAGAAAAGAAATAGAAGATATTCTTTTGTTTTCATTATAATCTCTCCAATAATGTGAACAAATAATGACAAAATCCGATACAGAAATCGGATCTATGTAATTCTATGTAATATGATTAAACTCGGAAGACTTGTTTTAATAAAACGTTACATTTTATTAAATAATAATCTGATGTGCAATAATTTATTAAACTTCAGATATTATTTAATTTTTCCAAAAGCTTTGGATAATTATCGTCAAAAAAAATTATCCCCACCAAAAAGTATAAATCATAATTCATCATTTTTAGTGGTCATGTTAATAATACAATAATTATGGCAGCGAAAAATAAAACGTCGAACCTTTCTGTGGTTCCCCTTCAGCCCAAATTTTTCCGCCATGTCTCTTTATGATTCGATTAACTATAGCAAGTCCAATGCCCGTACCTTCATACTCTTTGTTTTGTCTCTGGAAGGGTTCAAATAATTTATCCACGTAATTCATTTCAAAACCAATACCATTATCTTTAATAAAAAATACAGTTTCATTATTAATTTTAGTTTTTCCAAATTCAATTTCTGTTACTTCGTTCTTTGCAGTAAATTTCCAGGCATTATCTATCAGATTTCTTAATAATATTTCAAATAGACCCTTATCAACATTTGCTCTGACAACAGGATCGATGGTAAGCTTAGTTTTTCTATCCGGATTACCATATTTTAATGCATCTAACATAAAAATAACCATTTCGCTTAGATTTGCTTTTTCAAGCTTCAATCGATTCTTGGAAATTCTGGAAAGTTTTAATAGATGATCGATTAGATTTCCCATATTTATACTGGCAAAATGGATTCGTTTTAAATAATCCTTACCCCTCTCATCCAGTTTATCGTAGAAATCTTCTTGTAGGGCATTGCTAAACCCGTTAATAGCCCGCAATGGCGCCCGTAAATCGTGGGAAACCGAATAGGTGAAAGACTCAAGTTCCTGATTAATATTAGCAAGTTGGATGGTTCGTTCCTGAACTCTTTGCTCAAGTTCCATATTAATTTGTCTGATTCGCTTCATTCGATATTTATATGCCCATATGATAAGCCCAATAATTGCTAATATTGATACAATACGAAACCACCAGGTTTGCCAGTATGGAGGTTCAATATAAATTTGTAAATGATTAATATTTTTATTCCATACACCATCGTTATTGGACGCGCTGAATTGAAAGCTATATTCTCCCGGACTTAGATTGTTATATTTCACAGTTTTTTCATTATACGATACTATTTCCCATTTCTCCTCGATAGGATAGAGCCGATATTTATATAAATTATTCTGAGGAGCATTAAAGTGTAATGCAGACATATCAATAGCTATATTGTTTTCATGATAGGATAGTTCAATAAATTTGGTGTAAGGAATGGATTTTGATAAAATATGCCCGCTCATTAAAGTATCACCGGGTTTGATACTATTATAAAGTACTTTAATATCTGTGATTACAGCATTGGGAATATAAACATTTTTCTTTATACTATCCGGATGAAAACAAACAAAACCATCTATTCCCCCGACATACATATATCCTTTTTGTTCATTTTTGTACCTGGAGTTTGCATTAAGTTCTCCGATATTTAAAATGTCAAAACTGCTATATGCGTCTATCGCTCCGGTTACATTGTTAATAAAAGTAAGAGAATGCCCATTATTTAACCATAAATTCCCATTGTTATCTTCCATTATACCTTGTACGGTATTTTCCGGTAAACCTTCTTCTGTCGTAAGATGCTGAAATTTTAATTTTTTTGATAAATCATATCCATACTTTAGAATATTTAAACCCGTTGTTGTACCAATTAACAAATCACCGTTTTTTGCAGGCAATAAAGATAGTATTTTACTATCGTCTAATGAAGATTGATCTTCCTTATCATGTTTAAAAACCCGGAAACTCTGATCTGCTACATTAAATAAATTCAATCCGTTATTGCTGCCAATCCAAAGATTGCTGCTTTTGTCCTGAGTGATACACCACACGGTATTATCGGATAAGCTTGTTGAATCATTTGGGATATGTCGGAATTTGATAAAGCTTTTTGTTTTTGGATCAAATCTATTGAGTCCCCCCTCCCAGCCGGCAATCCATAGGCTGCCATCAGCATCCTCAAAAATATATCGTACATTGCTTTGGCTTTCACTCACAGGATTATGATAGTATGCCTTAAATTGCTTAGTCATGTAATTAAAAGAATTGAGTCCCTTATCCGTTCCAAACCACAAATTTCCATGCCGGTCTTCAAT
The DNA here is from genome assembly GCA_016928315.1 of Calditrichaceae bacterium. Lineage (GTDB taxonomy): Bacteria > Calditrichota > Calditrichia > Calditrichales > Calditrichaceae > JAFGKZ01. Next base: position 1,398 of record JAFGKZ010000165.1, on the reverse strand, counting down.
AATGGCTCGAATAGTATTATTACTAATGCTAAAAGGATCTTCAGGATCATTGAGATATTGTTTCACTTTTCCTGTTCTTAAATCATATTTAATTAATCCATCTCCATGCGTGCCAATCCAGAGTTTATTATAGTGATCTTCACAAATAGAAGTAACATTACCTCCACTCAGTTTTAAGCTTGTTTCCTGTTTAAGATTGTAGAGTTTAAATTTGTCAGAGTCCGGATTATATTTACTGATGCCCTTCCAATCGGTACCAATCCAAACCACATCGGTACGATCCTGATAGATATCGTAAATAAATTCACCATTGATACTCTTCTCATTTTTCGGATTGTGGGAATAATGAACAAATTTGTAATCATCATTATTACAATTTAATAAATCAAGCCCGCCTCCCCAGGTACCGATCCACAAATAACCACGGTCATCAAAAAGCAATGATAATAGAATATTATAACTTAGACTCTGTTCATTATTTGGATCACTTAAAAATCTGGTAAACTGATCTGTCATAGGATCATATTTATTTAATCCGCCTCCCCAGGTAGCGATCCAGATATTATTATGCTTGTCAATTTCAATAGCAGAAAGATTATCATAACTTAGACTATTGGGATTCTTGGGATCATGTCTATAGGATTTTGTTATTTGATTGGTTTGGGGATTAAGAAGTGAAATTCCGCCGCGGCCTGCAATCCAAAGTATACCGTTTTTATCCTGATTAATAACAGATACTTTATTTGAAATAATACTGCTTAAATTGTTTGGCTCATGTTGAAAATGAAATACCTTTATATTTTGCAGGAAGTCAGAATTTAAATTGATATAATTATCAGGAACAACAATCTTGAAAAGGCCTCCTCCCCAGGTCCCGACCCATATATTGCCATCTCTATCCTCAAAAAGCGTAAATATCTGATCAGCGCCTTCAATATTTTTAGGATGAAAATGATTGCTCACATGAATAAAATGTTCCGTTTCATGGTCATAAATATCCAATCCTCCACCCTCTGTACCAACCCATAATAAATTTCGGGAGTCAATTAAAAGCGTGCGAACAAAATTATGACTTAGAGAATAAGGATTGTTTAAATCATGTTTGAAATCTTTAAAATTATAACCATCGTAACGATTCAGTCCGTCATAGGTGCCAAACCACATAAATCCGATACTGTCCTGGGTAATACAAGTTACAGAAGCTTGCGACAAACCATCATAAGTTGTTATTTGCTCAAACTTCAAATCCTGGGAGTAGAGTTTTACCGCGAGCAAATAAATTACTAATATTATACAATATTTTTTCATCCGGATCAGGTAACCAAATTAATTTGACTGCATTATTAAAATCTATATAAGATATTTAAATATCGTCTATTTTATCAATTCTAAATATAT
>JAFGKZ010000164.1 GCA_016928315.1 Calditrichaceae bacterium | reverse complement strand
GGCCCCGATTTATCGGGGACGGATGGGTAAGATAAACCAAAAGGAACAGATCATGAAATCATTTAAATATACAGAAAATATCGCTCTGATTTTACTTTTATATCATTTTGCATTTACACAGGATGCAAAATCCATCGTGCAAAAATCGAATGAACTGCTTCGCGCAAACAGTTCATACAGCGAGATGACTATGAAGGTTGTCAAAGAGGACTGGTCAAGAGAGTATTCCATGAAAGTATGGGCTTTTGAGCCGGATTATGCCCTGGTGTTGATTACAGCCCCGGCATCAGATAAAGGCACAGTTACTTTGAAACGGGAAAACCAGGTATGGAACTGGATCCCTACCATTCGCCGGGAAATCAAAATTCCTCCATCAATGATGATGCAATCATGGATGGGATCGGATTTTACCAATGATGATCTGGTAAGACAGTCCTCGATTGTAGAAGATTACAATCATGTTTTAGTGGACTCAGAAGAATATGCCGGGTATGATTGTTACAAAATTCAGCTCAATCCCAAACCGGAGGCCGGGGTAGTCTGGGGGAAAATTCTATCCCGGATTACTAAAGACGGTTATATGGAGCTTAAAGCGGAATATTATGATGAAGATGGTTTTCTTATCAGAAGCATGATCGGCAGTAAAATAAAAGAAATGAATGGGCGTACAATCCCAACGCACTGGGAAATGATTCCGCAGGATGAGCCCGGCCAAAAAACAGTTATGGAATATCAAAAAATAGATTTTAATATTGATATTAATGAATCATTTTTTTCAAAGCAAAATATGAAACGCATCCGGTAGAGAGGATTTATAATGTATTTTACACTCAGTTGGCGAAATATCTGGCGCAATAAAAAACGTACCCTGATTGCCGCTGCTTCAGTATTTTTTGCTGTTATCATGGCCATAATAATGCGCTCAGCCCAGATTGGTTCCTATGCCTATATGATTCATTCATCGGCAAAATTATATACCGGATATTTACAAATACAGGGTGAGGGATACTGGGATAATCGTTCAATGAACCGCAGTATTAGTCCATCCGAAGACGATTATGAATTTATCAGATCAGCGCCTCATGTGGTTTCTGCAACGCCCCGATTGGAAGGATTCGCACTGGTAAGCAATGATACCGCAACCAAAGTGGCTCAGGTTATTGGAACAGACCCGGAGTTGGAAAACAACATGACTGATTTGAAAGATAAGTTGATTAAGGGCGCCTACTTAAAATCAGATTCGGATGGTGTATTAGTTGCCGAAGGATTGATGAAAATGCTTAAGCTGCAAGTAGGTGACAGTCTCGTTTTATACGGACAGGGTTATCACGGACAGATGGCAGCAGCGATTTATCCGGTGGCCGGGTTTATAAAAATGCCTTTTCAGGAACTTAATAACAGCCTGGTATTTCTCAATCTAAAAACAGCGCAGCGTTTTTATTCCGCTCCCGATCGGATTACTTCGCTGGCGATAATGATTGATAAGCAGTCGCATCTGGATGAAACAATTCATCATCTAAAAAAGCTGGAAAAGTATGCCGTCATGCGCTGGGAAGAAATGCTGCCTGATATGTACCAGAGTATCCAACTGGATAATGCGTCGGGTATTATCATGCTGATCATTTTATATATCGTTATTACTTTTGGGGTTTTTGGAACAATTATGATGATGGTATCTGAACGTTATAAAGAATTTGGTGTATTAATTTCTGTTGGGATGCGTAAATGGCGTTTAATGATTATAACTACGCTTGAATCCGTTTTTGTAGCTTTTGTCGGCGTAATTGCCGGTATAATCGGCAGCATTCCCCTGGTCTATTACATGCATCATAATCCGATCTATTTTACCGGGGCAGCTACACAAACATTTGAAGCTATGGGAGTTGAACCTATTTTTTATTTTAGTACCGATTCCGTTATATTTTTTAGTCAAGCCGTTGTTGTATTGATTATTGCATTAGCCTCTGCTATTTACCCGGTATTGTTTATAAGAAAATTAGAACCTGTTGAGGCCTTACATAGTTAAGGAAGGAGTCTTTTAAATGTTATTAGCGCTGGCCTGGAAAAATATTTGGCGTAATAAAAAACGAAGTCTTATTGTCGTTATTGCTATAACCTTCGGTTTATGGGGTGGATTGCTATCCGGCGCCATTATGATGGGTATGGGTGAATCAATGATTAAATCCGCTATCAGCCGCGATTTAGCACATATTCAAATACATAAAATGCATTATAACAGGGATAAACTCATAACAAATTATATACCCAATAGTAAAGAAATTTTATCACAATTAAATCAATCCGGGGAAGTTAAAGCTGTATCACCCAGAACATTGATTTACGGCATGGCGGCTTCCCCTGAGTCGTCATTTGGTATAAGAATAGTTGGTATCGATCCGCAGAAGGCCAAACAAGTTACTGATATTCATGAAAAAATTGTGAAAGGCGGCTATTTTGAATCAGACCGAAAAAATCAATGCGTTATCGGGCAAAAGCTGGCAAAACGGCTTAATTTAAAAATCCGCTCCAAGGTGATATTGAGCTTTGAAGGATTGGAAGAAGATATTAAATATCTGGCCTGCCGGGTTACCGGTATTTATGATACCGAATCCAGTCAGTTTGATGAAACCAATCTTTATGTAAGGCAATCTGATTTGCTCCGTATTCTGGAAAGCGAAGCGATATATCATGAAATTGCCATACTTTTAAATTCCACCCGGTTAATCGATCCATTCAGAGATCAACTAAAAGCCGATTACAATTCGCTGCAAATACAATCATGGAATGAACTTGCTCCTGATTTGGAATTCTTATCCGTAACAATGCAAAATTTTACCTACTTATTTGTAGCGATTATTTTATTTGCCCTGCTCTTCGGCATTACGAATACCATGCTTATGTCCGTAGTAGATCGTATTCGTGAATTAGGTGTTCTAATCGCCATTGGCATGAAAAAATTTAAAGTATTCATAATGATTCTCCTGGAAACGATTTTCCTATCTTTGACCGGCGGCATACTGGGTATAATAATCGGAGGACTGAGTATCGTTTATTTCAATTTCGCCGGTATCAATCTGACTGCTTTTGCAGCCAGTCTGGAAGGTTTCGGCGCCAGCGCAATACTATATCCTTTTTTGCCGACAGTCATGTATATTATAATGACGATAATGATCATTGTGGCAGCAAATTTAGCAGCCATACTGCCGGCCTGGAAAGCAATGCACTTACAACCGTCTGAGGCAATCAGAACTTATTAATGAAGGAATCGGATATGAAGAAATTTAATGGTATCACAAGTTTACTATTTTTTGCTGTGAGTATGCTGCTTGGATTGTATATCCTTTGGGCAAACAACGTAAACCTGGCAATTCTATATGTAATATTACTGCTGGCAGCCGCCGTATTGATTCCTTATGTATATTGTACAAAATGTCCCTGCCGTAAGACCAATTGCGCTCATGTTTTTCCCGGGCTTATAACCCGATTCATGCCGGATCGGGACTCGGAGAATTATACAGTTTTTGATTGGACACTCGTGATGATATTTATGGGATTGCTCATTGTTTTACCGCAATTCTGGCTTTACGAAAATATATTATTGTTTAGCATATTCTGGATATCAAGTATCATTGCAGGTATACAGATTTTATTCTTTATTTGCAAAACCTGTGATAATAAAAAATGCATTTTATGTGGACAACGTTCATAAAAAACAATTTTGGAGATAGATAATGGCTTTAATTGAAATTCAACATTTAGATAAAATTTACAACTCATCTGCCGTAGCAGTGCATGCTTTAAATGATGTTACGCTCAATGTCGAGAAAAAAGAATTTACAGCCATCGTCGGACCTTCCGGTTCCGGTAAGACAACAATGCTTAATATCCTTGGCGGACTGGACAAACCCAGCAGCGGATTTATTAAAATTGAAGGTACGGATATTTTCAAACTCAAATCGAGTGAACTTATTGATTATAGACTAAATCATATTGGCTTTGTCTTCCAGGCTTATAATTTAATTCCGGTATTTACAGCGCGTGAGAATGTGGAATTTATCATGCTTTTGCAGGGTGTATCTAAAAAGGAACGTGAAAAACAGGCTATGGCGTTATTGGATTCTGTCGGCTTGGCAGACCGGTCAAACAGCCGGCCCAATCAACTTTCCGGCGGACAACAGCAGCGTGTAGCTGTAGCCCGATCTCTGGCCTCGCATCCGGATTTTGTACTGGCCGATGAACCGACGGCCAATCTGGATTCCGAATCAGCAGGTGATTTGCTTGACTTAATGGAAACATTAAATGAAAGTCACAACATGACTTTTATTTTCTCCACGCATGATGATCGTGTCATAAAACGCGCGCGGCGGATTATCACTTTGCAGGACGGGGCAGTTAAATCGGATGTTATGAATTAATCCTAAGCTAAATAAAGAAACCCACCCTTAATCCCCTTCCAAGAGGGGCAATACAGTCCCCCTCCCACGGAGGGGCTAGGGGTGGTTTCGATTAAAATAGATATCAACACTTAAATTATGAAAATACAAATATTAATCTTACTTATCCCCCTTATACTTTCCGCTCAGATGAGCCAGCTTGATATAAACGGCTATGCAAAATATCTATTCACCAGTGGAAAAAGTCCGGGTATTGATAAACGGCTTAATGACCATCTGATACACAGCCGGATTAATATGCGCTGGTTCCCTTCTTCTTCCATAACCACTGCCATGGAAGTTCGTTTACGCGGATATTACGGCGATTCCGTCGAAGAGATTCCCAGTTTTATCTCAACCATTAAAAGCAATTATGATTATGAGCTGGATGCGGAAATCTGGAATAAAAAACGGACCATTGGTTATGGTGAAATCGACCGTCTGTATATCGATTACCTACAGGATGATTTTCAAGTTACTTTGGGTCGTCAGCGGGTAGCCTGGGGCGCCAGCCTGGTCTGGAATGTAATTGATTTATTTAATCCTATGTCCATACTGGATTTTGATTATGAAGAGCGGCCCGGGATGGATGCAGTCCGTCTGCAGTATTTTACCAGTGAGTTATCAAAATTAGAATTCGTATATAAAGTTGGAAAAAATAAATACAGCCGGAGTTACGCCGGTTTATTTACTGTTAATTACTGGGATTATGATTTCTTTATTCTGGCTGCCATGCAGAATAACCGGAAAACATTGGGCGGCGCCTGGAGTGGTGATATTAAAGGCGGCGGTTTTAGGGGAGAATTTAAGTACAGCGAGGCACCATCCAAAGGAAGAACAACCGAGTATCCGATCCTTGACAGCTTGTTTAATAATAAAAACCTGACCGATTATAAACACAATATATTCAGCGGTGTTTTGTCCGGAGATTACACATTTAGTAATACTCTTTATATTCATTCTGAAGTCCTGTATAACAGTAACGGAAAAACAGAAAATGCCGGCTTGTTCTGGTACCAGATCAGCGAAGCGTCCATGCTATCCCCGGCACGCTGGTCTCTGTTCCAGGAATTCGCTTATGACATTACGCCGCTGCTCAGAGCAAATGTATTCATTATATTCAATCCCGATGATCACTCTTCCCTGCTGGCGCCTTCTATTAAGTGGTCTTTGATGACCAATCTTGAATTAATGAGTGTATTGTACACAACTTCAGGACAAGAAAGAACGGAATTCGGCAATTACGGAAACAGTTTTTTTCTGAGATTAAAGTATTCTTTTTAGCCTTACTATCTAATTCATCTGAGTATAATTATCATCTTTAATTTCTTCACCTCCCGGCGAGGAATGAATAATTCAGCAAAAAAATAATATTTTAATGGCATTCTGGAAAATATTTTTCTAATATATAACGACCAGTATCTTGGATATACAATGGAAGAAGTTAATCAATTAACAGAAAAAGATACCAAAGAGCTGTTGAAGACGGTAGAAAAATCCTGCGGCATTATCATTCCATATGAAAAGGAACGCCTCGGCGAACTTTCATTTCATTTATATAAGTATGATAATACAGAAAATACAGAAAATTATGGCACGCAATCATGGACATTTCAAATTCGCTATGGTGTGCATACTGTATTTACAAAAAAGCATATTAAAATCCCGGCAAATAAGAATTATAATGATATCCTTGTAAAATTTATTTGCGATAATAACGACAAAATATACGCTTCGATTGTAGAATACTGTCAAAATCAAATGAATACTATGATTGCTATGGAACTGGAACCGGAGTTTAATCGACGGTTTTCATATATTTTTAGTTATGATATGAAATTATGTAAATCGAGAAATAAAAATAAAAACATGCTTCAGGCAGGATGGCCGAATTTTTGTATCGCTATTTCATGGAATGATGATTACAATGAGTTCCAGGAATTTATGTACCCTCTAACCATAAATCCGGATACCCGCAAGTTCAATTTAAATTCTGATAAAATATTAACTGCTTTCCAAAGATATTGCGACTCAATAATTTAATCGCATGTAAAACAGCTATCCCTGTTCCAGAATGATTTTTGTATAATCTGCAACGCCTATTGGTTTTGCCTTCATAAATCGTGATGGTTCTGCGTTTATAAATAAAATAATAATGTGTGGAGGTTAGCTGATCTCTTTAATTAAGCGCCAGTCGTATTTACCCTTGCCAATGTACGTGTAGGTTACCGAATCCATTAACTTTGTAACGATTGATATGCCCATCCCATTCTCTTCCAATGTATCCAAACTGCCGAGATCATCCAGATTGATATCATCTTTTTCTTCAAATTCAAAATTAACAGAAAATGGATCGGTAATGGTAAAAGAAACACTTCCATCCAGGACGTCGCGTAATTTATGTTTGGTGCCGACCATTTTTTTGGGGTATGGAGGCATGTAGCCATCCGCTTCAAATCCGGGGCCATGATCATAGATCGATATAGTAAAATAATGTAGACCCAATTCATATTGCAGGCGAACGAGTTCATTCTCTTCAGCGGTTTTGGAATGCTCAACAATATTAATGAAGACCTCATTCATTACAGCACGCAATTTCTGCATAAAATGCTCTGAACCCTTAAAACTGCTGTGAGCGCTGATTAAATCCGTAACATCTTCTACCAGTTTTGTGTATTCTTTTTTACAGGGAACGTGAAAGCGGACGAGTTCGTTCATGTAGAACCTTTATATTTGAGTTGTGCTGTTGGGCAACATGATGGTAATCCGCATCCAACTTGAAAATTCAGATTCTGCAGTTATTGTGCCGCCATGAGCCTCAATGATATTTTTTGCCGTGTATAAACCCAATCCAACATTTGTTTTATCATTTTTATCATGAAACCGTGAAAACTTATCAAAAACCCTTTCAACTTTATTTCGATTTAAACCGGTTCCCTCATTGTAAGCTGTTATTTTAGTATGTTTGTCTTTGCGTTCAATTTCAAAATTGATTTCTGAATTTTGATTGCCGTATTGGATCGCGTTTTGTATCAGATTTCTAAATACCAGTTTAAAATAGCGTTCATCACCCTGGTATAAATGGTTGATTTCATGTGAGTTTAATTTAACATGCATACCTTTTTTTTGCAACCGAACGTCCATCTCGGTGATAACAGGATTCAGGGCATCATGTACTAAATCAAACATTCTGGGTTCAACAGATAATTTTTCCTGTTCTATCAACGACATACAACGCAGGGTATCGATCATCCCATACATGTTTTTTGATAGGCGGTCTATAAAATGACTGATTTCCCCGATGCTTTCGTATTTATTTTCTTCGAGCCGTTTTTTAATGATTTGAACATAGCCAGAAATAGAAGAAATGGATTTATCAAACTCTGTAGTAACTACGCTCAAAAGATCTTGATAATTCTCATTGGCTGTTCGTAATTCGGCCTGTATTTTTGCGTTTTCACGAATTAATGCGGCCTGCGTTCCAAATAATACCAGTGATTTAACCTTTTCCTTGGTTTCAACATCTAACTGATCTAACTTTGAAGTGTTAAAATCTATCGGCGGCAGGTCTTCCAATCTTTCCAGATACTCATCAAGAATATGAACCATTAGCTTTTTGGGTTCCGCTTCACTCTTAATTAGCTTAAGACCGCGTTCATAAAGTTCCTGATAATTTTTTGTGCCAACATTTACCTTATTAAATAAATTATTATCCTGTTTTGCTTCGTCCATTTTAAGATCCTGAAAAATTTGTTAGAAAAAAATAAGTTCTGTCTCTATTTCAATATCCACAATAATGCGATGTTCGGTACATTTTCAACTTTGATTAGAACATTTAGTAAAATATTGAATTTTAATAATATACAGCAGATAGAAAAATAAGTTTCCTGCCAATTTAATAAATACTTAATCCAATACTTTAAACACACAATATCATAAGATTTATGAATATAATACATTTATATTCCACAGGATAATGTGTATAATTCCAAAATGTAACATTGATTATCTTTGCGTTTTTTACGTTAAATATTTTAACAGTACAATTTAAAAGAATTGTTCATAAATATGGTAATTACATTTCTTCATACCAAGATCAGTATATGTTTTTTGTGCGATTGAATTTGTATGTTCAACATAAAGTCTTAATCCGATTATCCCCCGTTCTTTAGCATTCTCCGAAATAAACCGATACATTTTTCTAAAAATGCCCTGCCGCCGGTAATCGGGGTGGATATAGACGCTTTGAACCCACCATATCAAACCATTACGCCAGTCACTCCATTCTTTAGTAATCATCAAACAGCCGCAAATCTGATTTTCAATTTTAGCTACAATATAAAATCCCAATTCAGGCTGTTGTATCAGATTTTTCACGCCATTTAAAATGACATCTTTATGCAACTCAAAATTCTCGGTTTCTTTGGCCATGTTACGGTTAAACTCTGCAATGACAGCAGCATCATTCAGATCAGCTTTACTTATTTTTAAATTTTTAGACATTGCTTTACACCATTCAATTTTAAATCTATAATTTATACAGATGAAGTATTATGATCAATGATTCATTTAAATTTTTAAAGTATCCGCATCATTTCATTCGCGCCGGGTTCATAAGTACAAAATATCTAAAAATCGGAAAATCTTATAATCAGTATTGAGATGGCGGCACCGTTTTTATTCCATTTCTTAAATTTAACTTTTAATATTATTTGCTATGGATTATATTTGTAGTAGATATTAAAAAATATTTTCTTAATACAGGCAAATTAATAATGAATTTTAATATCCTGAAGAATCAATTTTTGCTTTTAATAATTGTTAACTTTTTTTTGGGTTTTCATATCTTTGCCCAGGAAAAATCGCTGGATGAATTACTGGACCTGGATATTTCCGAACTGGTTAATATACAAGTATTATCGGCTTCAAAGACCCTGCAGAGAATTGACGATGTTCCCGCTACGGTTAGAGTTATAACGTCAGAACAAATTAAGGCCAATGGCTATTTTACTTTTGAGGAAGCGCTGGCTGATTTACCAGGATTTCAATTCCGGAATATTATGGGTTTAAATAGTTATGTGTTTCAACGCGGTGTTCCCAGTCAAAATAATTTAATCTTGTTATTGATAGACGGCATTCAGATTAATGAGCTTAATTCCGGGGGATTCTATGGAGGCGGTCAATATAACCTGGATAACATTGAATGCATAGAAGTTGTATATGGACCTGCTTCTGCCCTTTATGGTACAAATGCCGTTTCAGGTATTATTAATCTTATTACCAAAAATGCCAGCGATTATAAAGGTCTAAGCGCCGGAGCTCTATATGGTTCATTTAATACTTTTTCCATGAATGCAAGTTACGGTTATTACAATGAAGAAAACCGGGCAGGAATGCATTTATCCGGTATGTATAAAACAACTGAAAAAGCTGATCTTCGCGGCGTTAAAGGCGACAATAACTGGTCGAATGATATGGAAAATTTTGAAGATGATTATGCATTCAATCTAAAACTTGATTATAAAGGATTTAATGCGGGTATTGATTATATAAACAGGCGGTCTTCGGCAACCACTTATTATAAATCCATCGGCACGGAATACAAAGATAAAGGTACATTGTGGAATATCCGTTTCATCAATGCCTATCTGAAACATCATTACGATTTTTCAAAAAAATGGCAGCTATCCTCGCAGCTCTATTTACGTGATACCGAAGTAATGGATAATTCAATTCAGATCATAAATGACACGACTCAGATTGGATATTACCGTCCCAATAGTTTATTCGGATTTGAATCTCTTATTAATTATAAACCCGGTGGGCGATTGGATATGCTGGGCGGAATCGTATACGAAGGCGAACAACTGGCCGATGATTATTCAAATACTTATAGCGCTTCTGCCGATGAAAAACCCCCGGTACCCAATCCGCCTCCCATGGAGAATAACCAATTATTCAGCGCTTATCTGCAAGCACGGTACCTCATCCAAAAACCTCTGAGTATCACGCTTGGAGGCCGGTTTGATGTCAGCAGTGTTTATAATAATGTATTTACGCCGCGCCTCGGACTGGTTTACCATAAAAACCGTTTTACGTCAAAATTACTTTACATGCGGGCATACCGGGCCCCCAAACCATGGGATTATAATGACGGCGCTGGCAATCAGAATCTTGATCCTGAAGAAATAAAATCCTTTGAATGGTCAATGGTTTATAATATCACTAGTAAAATTCGGTTGGACATATCTCTTTATAGAAATATTCTCACAAAAATTATCAATCGTCAAGATGTGAATCAGAGTTGGCATTGGGTAAATCAGGGAAGAGTAAATACCGATGGAATGGAAACTGAATTAGAATACCGAGCGGGAAAGATTGAGGCGTATTTAAATTATACCTACAATAATTCTTACAATGAGGCTGATCAGCAGATAGCCGAGATAGCAAAACATACGGCTAATGCAGGTTTGACTTACAGCCGGAACAAAAATTTTAAAATAAATTTAAGAGGAAATTACCTGGGCAAAAGAAAAAATCCGTTACCAGTAAGTGCAACCGGTAGTTTTTATGTTAACGACGCCCTGATATTCCATTCAACAATTTCTGTGCTGAATATCCATACATTTAATTTTTATTTAATAATTAAAAATTTGTTCGATACCAACTATTATCATACATCCAATCGAAACACAATAGAAAGATACCGGCAGCCGCAAAGAACGCTTATGGTTAAAACTGAGATCAAACTTTAAAGATATGATAGTGAAAATGAAATTAATTTTTATATGCCTTGTAATAATGACTTTTAACTTAATGGTATGCGCTGAAGATCATTCTGAAGTTTCTCAGAATGATCTGGTTAAATCAGTCTTTATTTATAATTTCACAAAATATATACATTGGCCTTCGGATGATACAAGCGATGTATTCAACATTGGTATCTTTGGTGAGAATGACATAAACATTCCTCTTAGGGAAATTGCCCGTAAAAAAACTGTATCCGGCAGAAAGATTCAGATAAAACAATACAACAGTCCAGAGGATATCGATCACTGCCATATTCTTTTTGTTCCTTCCGGTGTAAAAGAAATGATACCTGATATTCTGGGAGAAGTAAAAAATAAAAGTATACTGACGGTAAGCGATGCGGATAATTTTTCTGAACAGGGCGGTATGATTACGTTTATTCTTATTGAAGGAAAAATTAAATTTGAAATTAACATAGCTTCATTAGAACAGGCCAAATTAACTGCTGGTTCAGAGTTATTAAAACTGGCTATTTTAGTCGATGAAAATAAGTGATTAATTCATGAAAAAATTCAGAGATTTATCTATTAAAACCAAACTGGTATTAATGCAGCTGCTGGTTACATCCGTCGTACTGGTTTTTTTAGGTATTTTTTTAATTTATGATGAATGGAGAAACTACAAAGATTCAGCCGTGAATCAATTAACTTCTTCAGCCCAATTAATCATCTCAAATAGCATATCCTCATTGCAATTTTCAGACCCCGCGGCTGCGGAAGAGGTTCTATCCTCGTTAAATACTCAAAATGAGATTGTTAACGCCTGGATTTACAACGGCGAGGACAAACTTTTTGCCAAATACAGTAAAGCAGGATATGAGCATTATACCCTTTCAAAAATTAATCAGGAGGGCATTACTTTTTCAAAAGGATATATTACTATTGCAAAAAAAATTATGGATGATGAAGAAGTTCTTGGCATGCTTTCCATCCGACTGGATATGTCTGCGCGCTGGAATGCACTGATTCGAGATATTTATAGTATAATATTAGCTTTTGTTGCCGGTATTGTAACAGCCTTTTTATTGGCTATCCTTGTGCAAAGAAAAATATCCGGCCCACTCCTTGAATTAACCAACAAAACCGAACAGGTTGCGAAAACCGGCGATTATTCTCTGAGGATAGAAAACATTAGTTCAGATGAAATCGGCTACCTTGGATCTGCATTTAATAGATTGCTGGAGCAAACCCAGCTGCGTGAACAGGAATTATCCATGGCCAGGGAACAATTGCAAATCGTACTGGATACCGTGCCGGGTACCATATCATGGCTGGATTCGAACCTGAACTACCTTGGCGTCAACCGCCGTTTAGCGGATACCTTTGGGCTGAAACCAGAAGATTTTATCGGTCAGAACCTTGGTTTTAAAGGAAGTAGTGAGGAATTTGTAGCATTTGTCAGGAAGTTCTTTAATAGTAAAAATAAACAGGTATATAAAGAAATAAACGCAATCATCCAAAATCAACCTTATACGCATCTTATTATAGGTCAAAAATATGGCGATGATAAATTTGCCGTATTTATCGGCATAGATATTACCCGGATAAAAGAAGCCGAAAGATCGATAAAATTAAGCGAAGAACGATTTGCTTTAGTCCTTGAAGCATCAAACACAGGTATCTGGGATTTTGATATTTTAAATAATGCGGCCTACTATTCACCCCGCTGGAAAGCGATATTGGGCTATGAAGAACATGAAATTAAAAATACTTCGGAAGAATGGGAAAACCGTCTGCATCCGGATGAAAAAGAACGAATCATAAAATTATTTGACGATTACATGGCTAATCCGCAGGGACAACTTGTGTATGAATACCGGTTAAGACATAAAGACGGTACCTATCGATGGGTATATGACCGATCGACAGCTTTACGCAACGAACAGGGAAAATCATATCGCATGTTAGGCTCGATTTATGATATTACAAGCAGGAAAAATGCTGAAGCCGCCTTGCAAGAGGCACATAATAATCTGGAAATAAAAGTAGCCGAGCGCACCCGCGAACTGGCTGAAGCAAATATCAGGTTACAGGAACTTGACCGTCTGAAAAGTATGTTCCTGGCCTCAATGAGTCATGAATTGCGCACACCGCTTAATTCAATCATCGGTTTTACCGGGTTATTACTGATGGGGATGGCCGGCGATTTAAATGATGAGCAAAAGAAACAGCTTGACCTGGTAAAAAACAGCGCCAAACACTTATTGGATTTAATTAACGATATTCTGGACATTTCAAAAATTGAGGCAGAAAAAATAGACCTGGATATAAATGAATATAATTTAAAAGAGCTTATTGATGAGATCATTGCAGAAGCCTCGCCGTTGGTAAACGGCAAAGATTTACAATTAGTCGGCGATGTGAGTAACGATCTGAATATGACAAGCGATAGACGCCGCGTTAAACAGATTGTAATGAATCTTATCAGTAATGCTATTAAGTTTACAGACAGGGGATCCGTATCTGTTAAAGCGGCTCTTAATCCGGATAACATGTTGGAATTCGTTGTTACAGATACCGGCATAGGTATCTCAGAGGAAGATCAGAAAAAATTATTTGCACCTTTTCAACAATTGGATATGTCCTCATCAAAAAAATATGATGGTACGGGCTTAGGACTTTATCTGTGCAGTAAACTGGTGGATATATTGGGCGGTAAAATTGAAATGAACAGCGCCTTGGGTAAAGGGAGTACATTTACCTTTATTCTGCCCCTGGTATATTCAGATAAAATCGGGAAGGAAAAAGAATGAAAAAAATCCTTGTTGTAGAAGATAATACTGCCAATATGTATCTGATGCGTTTCATTTTACAAAAAGCCGGTTACCAGGTAATTGAAGCGTGGGATGGCGTTGAAGGCGTACAAAAAGCCCGCGAAGAAAAACCTGATTTAATCTTAATGGATATGCAACTGCCCCTGCAGGATGGATACACATCTACAAAAGAAATCCGGGCTTTTAAAGAAGGCGGAGACGTGCCGATTATTGCAATAACTTCTTACGCTATGGTGGGTGACCGTGAAAAAACATTAAATGCCGGCTGCACGGCTTATCTGGAAAAACCAATCAATCCGGAAACTTTCCTGGATGAAATTAACAAGTATCTGTAAAAGAATCAGGAGAATTATTTGTGAAAGTTCTTATAGTTGATGATAAAAAAGATAATCGTTATTTCCTGGAAACCCTGCTAAAAGGCAATGGTTATGAAATCTCATCCGCTGAAAATGGCCGGCAAGCGCTTGAATTGTTGGATAATGATACATACGATTTAGTTATCTCGGATATTCTTATGCCGGTTATGGATGGCTTTGAATTATGCCGGCGGATAAAAGAAAATGAAAAACTTAATCGAATCCCATTTATTTTTTATACGGCGACTTATACTGAAAAAAGGGATATAGAATTGGGGATGAGTCTCGGCGCTTCTAAATTTCTTATTAAACCTCAGGAGCCTGATGTTATTTTAAAAATCATTAAGGATACAATTTCTGATGCACAATCAGAAAAAATTGAAACAGGTAAAGTAAATATGGATAATAACAATGAAATCTTCAAATTATATAATGAGCGTCTGGTTATAAAACTCGAAAAAAAGATGCTTGAACTTGAAAAAGAAGTGCAATCACGCCAAAAAATTGAAAACGAAGTCCGTATGCTCGCTCATGCCATTCAAAGCATTAGCGAGTGCGTCAGCGTAACCAATATGGACGGCAACATCCTCTTTGTGAATGATTCATTTATAAAAATCTACGGTTACAGCAAAGATGATCTGATAGGCAAATCAGTTGATATAATTCAATCAGCCAATAATCCACAGGAATTGCTCGAAACCATAAATAAGCAAACGCTTAACGGCGGCTGGAAGGGCGAATTTATTCATAAAAAGAAGGACGGGGCCGAGATACCGGTTTCGCTTTCAACCTCTTTGATGCGTGATGAGAATAATCAGAAAATGGCTATCATAAGCGTGTCTTCTGATATTAGCGACCGCCGTGAATTAGAGGAACAATTCCGTCAAACACAAAAAATGGAAGCTATAGGCAGACTGGCCGGAGGCGTAGCTCATGATTTCAATAATTTGCTGACGGTAATAAATGGTTATAGTGAGTTAATTTTAAGAAATATGAAGGGTGATGATCCGATCTACAGGCAACTGGTCGAGATTGATAAGGCGGGACAGCGGGCGGCAAGTTTAACAAGACAATTGCTGGCCTTCAGTCGAAAACAAGTTTTGCAGCCTGTTGTTCTGGACATAAAAAATATCATGACTAATCTGGACAAAATGCTTCATCGCCTGCTCAGTGAAAACATTGAACTCACTACTCTCTTTGATCCCGAATTAGGTTATATCAAAGCGGATCCCGGACAAATTGAACAGGTTATTTTGAATCTTGTTATCAATGCGCGCGACGCCATGCCGCTTGGTGGAAAGCTGACTATTGAAATAAGAAACATAATTTTCGAAGAGTTATTTTATTGGGAAGATCAAAAAATTGAACCGGGAACTTACCTGATGCTTTCCATAAGCGATACCGGTGAAGGAATGGATCAAAAAACGGTAGCTCAGATTTTCGAACCGTTTTTTACCACCAAAAAGGAAGAAGGCACCGGTCTTGGTTTATCTACGGTGTACGGTATTGTTAAGCAAAGCGGGGGGTTTATAAATGTATACAGTGAAATTAGCGAAGGCAGCGTATTTAAAATATATTTTCCCTGTGTAAAAGAACCTGCTGCGGACTTGTCAAAGAAAATTAGAAATTCTGATTCCCTCTCGGGAAGTGAGACAATTTTAGTAGCAGAAGACGAAGAATATGTACGCAACTTAGCTTGTGAAGTGTTAAGGATACACGGTTATACCGTTTTAGACGCCGCCAATGGAGGCAGCGCCTTATTGAAATGCGAAAAACACAAAGATACCATCCATCTTCTTATATCGGATGTGGTGATGCCTGAGATGAGTGGCATCGAATTGGTAGAACGACTGCTATCTATTCATCATGAAATGAAAGTATTATATATGTCCGGCTATACCGATGACGCCGTAATCAGACACGGCATATTAGAAGAAAAAGTCCAGTTTTTACAGAAACCCTTTACGCCAATTTCTTTATTGGAAAAAGTACGGAAAATTCTGGATGCAAAATAGTGTTTTATTCTTTTTTTGCTTTAGTCGCTTAATTCTTTACTAAGGGGATATCATAATTCAGGAGTATTAATGCAGCGCTTCCAGCACTTTTTCCTCTTTATTAATAGCATTATTTGATAACACCATCGCTGTTTCCACAAGCGCCAGATGCGAATAAGCCTGAGGAAAATTCCCCAGTAACTGCTTTGTATTAAAATCTATGTCTTCACTAAAAAGACCCACATGGTTACTGTAGGATAGTAATCGTTTGAACATTTCAGCCGCTTTATCCTTTTGGCCAATCTGGTTTAAACTATTGATCATCCAGAATGTGCAAATAGTAAATGATGAAGAGGGCACGCCAAAATCATCTTCATTTTTATACCGGTACATCAACCCGTCTCTGGATAATTCTTTTTCGGTCAGTAAAACCGTCGACACATATTTTGGATCGTTTGAATCAATAAATCCGTATGGTTCCATTAATAAATTAGCGGCGTCTAAATCTTTGGAACCATAGAATTGCACAAATGATCCTCTTTCTTTATCCCAGGCATTTTTATGAATATCCTGTCTTATTTGATCGGCCAATTTGGTCCAGGCGGGAATATATTCTGTTTTATCTATTAAGTTTGCAATTTTTATGGCCCGGTCTACTGCCACCCAGGATAAAATTTTGGAAAACGTAAAATGTTTATGAGCGCTTCTGAATTCCCAAATACCTCTATCCGGCTTTTTCCAGTTTTTACTGACGGTTCGTATTATGCTTCTGGTAATTGTCCAAAGCGCTTCACTTTTTTCTACGGTAAGATCAAATAACTGGAATTGCTGATATAAAACATCCATCAGAATGCCATAGATATCATTTTGTTTTTGCCGATAGGCATCATTGCCAATGCGTACCGGTCTAGAATTTTTAAAACCGCTCAGATGATCCAGAATTTGTTCATTTAATTTCTTCTCTCTATTAATACCGTACATAATTTGAATCTTTTCCGCTTTATCCGGAATAATATCGATAATGAAATTAAGATAGCGCCTGGCCAGGTTCATGTGTCCCAAATTACTCATCACTTTGATAACCATAGAAGAATCTCTTAACCAGCAGAAACGATAATCCCAGTTTCGGGTTTCGCCGATTGTTTCCGGAACCGAGGTGGTCAGAGCGGCAAGAATAGCTCCTGATTTTTGATAACTTAATAATTTAAGCACCAGGGCGCTGCGGGTAATTTCTTCATTATACTCGGCAAATTTTCTTGTCATTTCCGCCCAGTTAAGCCAGTACACTTTAGTCCGCTGCAGTTCCAGATTTATGCGGTGCTGGGTTTGTTCGAAAATTTTCTGATTATAACTGACAAGCAAAAAAGCGTCTTCCGTTAATTCAATCATTTTCCCCGCGGCTACGTCCTGTTTATTTAGATTGGTATAAAGATAAAGTGAATCATAAAGGCCATTGATGGTGTAACTTTTAATATAATGTTTCATAACCTCCGTTTTGGTGGGAACAGCGGCATATTCAAGCTGCGGATTGTATTCAATTTTACATTTCGGTTTTCCGCTCACATATTCAATATATCGGATAATATCAGGCGGCGCGTGATATTCATTTTCATCCTTGTACCTGGGCATAAAATCAAGAACCTTAAAATGATCATCATTATTTTTATAATCTGTACAAAGGATGTTCGTATTTTTTAAATATTGCTGGGTAATCTGATAGGATGGATCAACAATAATTGCAAAATGTCCGCCTTTATTCGTATCCAGTAATTTGGCAAAAACGGAGGACGCATCAAATTTTGGCAAACAGCACCAATCAATCGATCCTTTGGATGAGACTAATGCGGCGCTCGTACAGTTACCAATGACGCCATAATCAAGATTATTCATGTATTTGCTTCCATAAAAATATTAAATTTTTACATTTGTTTTGTATATTGCATTTACTGACAACATAAACTGGCTATTCATTTTACAAAATTGAGGCGTAATGATCAATACAATCATAGTATCTAATCGGCTGCCTATACAACTATCAATTGAGGATAACCGTTTAGAAGCAAATCCAAGTGTCGGCGGCCTGGCCACGGGACTTAAATCGGTACACCAAAGGGGTAACAGCCTGTGGATTGGCTGGCCGGGAATTGCCAATGATGATATCCCTAAACAAAGCCAAAAAAAAGTTGATAATATTATTAAAAATGAAAATTGTTATCCGGTATATCTTAACCGTGAAGAATTGGAATTATTTTATGATGGATTCAGTAATAAAACGATCTGGCCATTATTTCATTATTTTACGCAATACGCAACGTTTGAAAAAAAATATTGGGATGCTTATACCGCAGTTAATGAGAAATACGCGAAGGCTATCATTAAAAATATAGCATCCGGCGATCAGCTGTGGATACACGATTATCAATTACTGCTTGTACCGCAGATGGTAAAAGAACAGCGGCCGGACGTCCAGATCGGTTTTTTTCTGCATATTCCCTTCCCTTCATTTGAAGTTTTCCGCATCCTGCCCTGGCGGAATGAAGTTCTGGAAGGGATGCTGGGTTCGGATTTAATTGGCTTTCATACCTATAATTATGAACGGCATTTTCTAAGTTCCGTCAGGCGGTTATTAGGCTTTGATATTAATTTTAATCAAATCAATCTTAAAAACAGGATTGTTTTAGCAGATACATTCCCCATGGGTATTGATTATAATCGTTTTCATCAAGCGGCATCAGCACAACAGAAGAAAACAATCAAAGATAAATTGAACATTCAACAGGAACTCAATAAACACTTATCACTTAATCCTGATCTAAAATTTGTGTTATCCATTGACCGTTTGGATTATACAAAAGGCATCGCGACGCGATTAAATGTATTTGAATATTTCCTGGATAAATATCCAGAGTATCAGGAAAAGGTAACGTTAATCATGTTAACCGTTCCTTCCAGATCGGATGTGGAAGAGTATCAATTAATGAAAAGTGAAGTTGATGAATTAGTCGGCCGTATAAATGGCAAATATTCAACGATCAACTGGACGCCTGTCTGGTATTTTTACCGGTCGCTGCCGTTTGAAAATCTTGTGGATCTTTACGCAACCTGTCAGGTGGCTCTGTTAACGCCGATCCGCGACGGCATGAACCTGGTAGCCAAAGAATACATTGCTTCGCGCATCGATAAAAAGGGCGTATTAATTATAAGTGAAATGGCCGGCGTGGCCCAGGAAATGAGCGAAGCGTTAATTATCAATCCTAATAATTATGAAGAGATCGCTGATGCGCTAAACTATGCGCTTGGCATGCCCGAAGATGAACAGATTGAAAGAAATTCCATAATGCAGGATCGGCTTAAACGCTATAATGTGGAAAAATGGTCTGAAGATTTTTTAAGAGCATTGGTTAAAGTTAAAGAGCTGAAAAATAAATATAATTCAAAAAAAATAACGCCTGCTTTTTCAGATAAATTTCTTAACGTCTATAAAAAATCAAAAAAACGTATTCTCTTTCTGGATTATGACGGCACATTGGTAGGCTTTAAGAAAAAACCGGAAGACGCTTATCCGGATAATGAATTATATAGTATGCTGGATTTACTGGCGCGGGATCGAAAGAATAGTCTGGTATTAGTCAGCGGCCGCGATAAAGAGACGTTTAATAACTGGTTCGGAAACCGTGATTATTATTTGATTGCTGAGCATGGCGTCTGGATGAAAAATCCCAAAGAAGAATGGCAGTTAATTGAATTGATGCAAACCGAATGGATGGAATCGATTAAACCGATAATTGAATATTATATTGACCGGACGCCCGGCACTTTTATGGAAGAAAAAAAATATTCGTTAGTCTGGCATTACCGGAAGGCGGATCCGGAACTGGGAACGCTGAGAGCCAATGAATTAAGAGATGAACTGAGCAGTTTTATCGCCAATCATAATTTGGAAATACTGGAAGGCAAAAAAGTAATCGAG
The DNA here is from genome assembly GCA_016928315.1 of Calditrichaceae bacterium. Lineage (GTDB taxonomy): Bacteria > Calditrichota > Calditrichia > Calditrichales > Calditrichaceae > JAFGKZ01. Next base: position 477 of record JAFGKZ010000164.1, on the reverse strand, counting down.
GTTAAAAACAGCGGATTTAATAAGGGCCGGGCGGCTGTCCGGTTAATTCAGCAGGATTCCTATGATTTTATTTTAGGGATAGGCGATGACTGGACCGATGAATACCTGTTTGAGGAACTGCCAAAAGAGGCCTTAACTATCCGGGTTGGCTTACATAACACCTTTGCCAAATATAATTTTGAATCGTTTACTGATGTACGCGATTTTCTTAAAAATCTAAGTAAGACTAAAACAGATTAAATATCCAGCGAATCGGCCGGGCTTTTAATTTGATTGATGGAGTAGGACGAAACATGGGTATAAATCTTTGTGGTTTCCAGGCGGACATGGCCCAATAATTCCTGTATATAACGGATATCGGTGCCCTCATCCAGAAGATGGGTAGCGAAACTGTGGCGCAAAGTATGCACCGTGGCTTTTTTGCGGATGCCTGCTCTTTTAAGGGCTTGCTGCATGACGCTTTGAACGCTTTTATCC
>JAFGKZ010000163.1 GCA_016928315.1 Calditrichaceae bacterium | reverse complement strand
TAATTTAAAAATAAGAATTAAATATATACATATAGAGAATTAGTATTTGTTGCAGTTCTTTGGTCTTGACGCTTTTTTTGAAAAGTAAAATAGATACTTCTGAAAATAATTTTATTTCATATTTGGAACTAAACCATTCCAAAAAAGATAACGTCTAATTCTAAAACAGATTAACAGTTAAACTGGACTTAACGCATGAACAGGCAATTCATCAATCTTTTAATTATTAAAGCAGCGGTTATCCTTACTTTTATCCCATTCAATAATGTGTTTGCCCAAAATAATCCGTCTAATGAATGGTTCTCGGGACATCCCATCCATTTTGCTTTTGGTAATAATATTCACTCATTACCCTTTAGAAATATCTTAAGGAGCGATCCTTTTTATCCTTCGGTTTCTTTAGGAACTGAATTTAATCTTAAAGAAGGTAAATATGGAAAACTGCTTCAGATGTTGAATCTTGGCGGATTCTATCAAAGATACAGTGCGAGAGGCATATATTTAAGCACGAATACAGCCTGGCGGTTTGGAATTGCTTATGGATTTGACTCCAGCCTGGGTATTGGATTGGGTTATTTACACATATTCCATCCCGAAGCGGTATATGAATATAAATCCGGTGAATACGAACAGGTTAGAGATTGGGGCAGCGCCCGTCTGATGATAGATATCATACTGGAAATCGGCTATAATTTTTCAGAAAAAAGTAATCAGCCGATTCGTTTCTTTATGCGTTATAAACCCTTCCTGTTTCTTTACAGGGAAGACCTTCCCGTAATGAACGGCTGTACACAATTAGGCGTGTATTTCTTTTTAAACAGGTTATGGAGATCATAATATCATGCCATATTTAAAGAACTTTATCTGTGCTGGAATGATTATTTTTACCTTAATTTTATGCAATAAAGAAGGTATTTATGAGCCGGTTGAAAACCAGCCATTGGGATTTACCGACAGCAGCGAAGCGAATATAAATGCATCTATCTATCAGGCGGTTATTGATAAATATATTGATAAGGGTATTCCGGGTATGGTTTTGTTAATTAACACACCCGATGAAGGACTTTGGATTGGAAGCGGCGGCGTGTCCTGCATTGAATCAAAAACAAAAATGGAAAAGAGCACCTTGCTTTTTTCTGCCAGCGTGGGTAAAACCTACTGCGCGGCTTCCGTGCTTCTACTCGCCGAATCCGGACAACTCAATCTGGACGATAAAATTCAGACCTACCTGCCAAAGAAAATATATGATAAAATTCCAAACGGGAAAAAAGCTACTGTCCGGCATTTATTGACCATGCAGTCCGGCATTCCGGACATGGACGGAGATGCGGCGCATCTGTTTGAACAGGTTAACGATATTTATGCTTTTAAAGAGTACGATGCGCTGGAATTTATTTATGATAAGGACGCCGAATTTGAACCCGGTGCAAAAACAGAATATTCTTCTACCAATTACGAGTTACTGGCAAAAATAATAGACCGGGTAACCGGAGAACATCATTCAAAATATTATACAGAACATATTTTTGAACCTATGGGATTAGATCAAACCTATTACAAAAATGAAACCGGCTATCCTGATATTCCCGGACTGGAAAATGTTTATATAGACAGGTTTGGCGATGGAAAAATTGAAAATTTTACTAAATGGGAAAAGCATAAAGTAAAATATTTGACCGGTTCCGATGGGATTATCGCTTCCATGCACGATTATTTTAAATTTTATCAGTCTTTATTTAAAAATGAGCTGTTATCCCGGCAAAGTATGGAGGATATGAAAACCTGGACGTCGTGGTTCGAGGAACCGGAGAAATCCTATTTAAAACGATATAAAGGATATGGCGCCGGTTTGTTTTATGTTGAAACAACGGCGGGAATATGCTATGGACATACCGGAAATTCCGGCGGTCACGGCATGATGATATATTATTTTCCGGACAGCGAAGTTACGATGGCATATGCAGTGAATATCACTACTTCACTGGCCGGTAAGTGGAATGAATATTTTCAAAGGGATATCTGGAATGACCTGCTAAATTCCGTATTTTGATTTGGGATATTTTTTTAAACTCAACCTTGCCGGAAAGTAAAAAATCACTATAAATATTTTTCTTGACATGAATTTATTAATATAACCTCTGAAATGGATAAATTATAATTTAGAGATCCTCTTTTTTGCGCTTTTATAAAAGGGATATCTGACCGCAGGCAAGACGGACTGGTCATAATCGTTTTTGTACCAGGAGTTTTTATGATGATTAATATAGGTGTAATTGGTTTGTAATAAATTTTTTTGTTGATTAATTTATCCGCGACTGATGAATATATTTAAGAGATGTACATTTTTAATAGTCAGATCAGAATACCATAGCAGAGGTCAATATTATGTTTGAATGGATTTTTAGCCCGGAAGCCTGGCTGGCTTTAGCTACCCTAACAACCCTGGAAATAGTTCTTGGGATTGATAATATCATTTTTATAACGATTCTTGTCGGGCGTTTACCGGAAAATAAAAGAAATTTTGCCCGGCGTACCGGACTCATCCTTGCGATGTTGACCCGCCTGGCTCTGCTTTTTTCCATCGCCTGGGTCGTAACGCTGAAAGAGCCATGGTTTACCATATTATCACAGGAAATATCCGGCAAAGATATTATCATGCTTGGCGGGGGATTATTCCTGATAGCAAAAGCAACGCATGAAATACATATGAGCCTGGTAGGATCCGAAGAAATAAGAACCGTAGGCAAGGTTATGAGCCTTGGAAAAATTCTGATGGAAATTTCATTACTGGATATTATATTCTCACTGGATTCGGTGATCACGGCAGTAGGATTAGCTCAGCATATTTCCATAATGGCGATTGCCATCATCATTTCTGTAATGGTAATGATGTTTGCCGCGGAAAGTATCGGCAAATTTGTTGATACTCACCCCACAATTAAAATGCTGGCGTTGTCCTTTTTGATTATGGTAGGTTTTACTCTGATTGCCGAAGGCTTTGATGTGCACGTACCAAAAGGTTATATCTATTTTGCCATGTTATTTTCAGTTTCGGTTGAAATGCTGAATTTAAAGGTACGTAAAAAACAAACGGTTGCCTTGACTTTGCACAAAAAGATATTAAGCGGCTAGTCTATCTTACAGTAATATTTGACTGTGTAAGATTATATTTTTAGAATCCGGTAATAAAATATCAGGAGTGTCATGAAAAATATTTTTATTTCAATTGGATTAATTCTTTTTCTTTTTACAATTTCTTTTGCTCAAAACGAGCCCGTGCACATTAAAATTGATATCCGGCAGGAATCAGGCTCGCTGCAGCCTTTCTGGACTTATTTCGGTTATGATGAGCCGAATTTTACTTATATGCCTGATGGTCGCAAACTGCTTTCGGAAATCTGCGCTCTTAGTCCTCAGCCTGTTTTTGTGCGTACGCATAACTTGCTGACTACGGAAGAAGGCAGTCCCACACTGAAATGGGGTTTTACAAATGCCTACACGGAAGATGAGACAGGTAATCCTGTGTATAACTGGACGCTGATGGACAGCATTATTGACCGATATATCGAGCGCGGTATGAAGCCGTTAATGGAAATCGGTTTTATGCCCAAGGCTTTATCCACCAATCCTGAACCTTATCAGCATAGCTGGAGTGATAAAGGCGCCTTCTGGACCGGCTGGACCTATCCGCCAAAGGATTACAGCAAATGGGCAGAACTGGTTTATCAATGGGCGCTGCATTCCATAGAACGTTATGGCCGGCAAGAGGTCAAAACCTGGTTGTGGCAGGTCTGGAATGAACCTAATATTGGTTACTGGTCCGGCACTTTTGAAGAGTACTTAAAATTGTATGATTACGCCGTCGATGCGGTTAAAAGAGCCTGTCCGGAATGTGTGGTTGGTGGGCCGCATACAACAAATCCGGATGATCAAAAGGCCAATGATTATCTGGTTGGTTTTCTGGAACACTGTCTGCATGGAACCAATTATGTTACCGGAGAAATAGGTAGTCCTCTGCAATTTGTAGCTTTTCATGCTAAAGGTAATCCGCAAATGGTGGATGATCACATACAGATGAATATGGGTACACAGCTGCAAGCGATCGAAGCCGGCTTCAAAGCCGTTAAATCTTTTCCGGAACTGCAGAATATCCCTGTAATTATTGGAGAGTGTGATCCTGAAGGTTGTGCCGCTTGTTCGGAAGAAAGGGAGCCCCGTTATGGATACCGCAATGGCACGATGTATCCCAGTTACACAGCAGCTTCATTTGCCAAGATTTACGAGTTGATGGATCAATACAAGATTAATCTTCGTGGTGTTCTGACCTGGGCTTTTGAATTTGAAGATCAGCCCTGGTTTGCCGGCTTCCGTGATCTGGCTACCAATGGTGTGGATAAACCAATACTCAATGTGTTTCGAATGTTTGGCATGATGCGGGGAACCCGTCTCAAAGTGACTGCATCTTCCGGTTTATCTGCAGGAGGGGTTATAGATTCAGGCGTCCGAAATCAACCGGATATTAATGCCCTGGCAGCGAAGGGCGAAAAATCCATATCGATTATGATCTGGAATTACCATGATGACAATCTTCATTCTGATGCTGCTGAAATTGAATTAACTATTCAGGGCCTGGTTCCTGATAAGCTGCTTCTGCATCACTATCGGGTTGATCAACATTATAGTAATTCCTTTGAGACATGGAAAAAGATGGGATCACCGCAACATCCAACGCCACAGCAATATGCCAAACTGGAAGCGGCCGGGCAATTACAACTATGTACGTCGCCTGAGTGGATAAATGTCAGTGAAGGCAGAGTTCTACTCAAATTTGAATTATCAAGGCAAGGTGTTTCCTTACTAAAACTAAGCCAATGATAGTTTAAATGTGATTACCATTAAGAATGGGTATATATCTATTACATTAAAAATATTATTTGAATGATATATGTAAGAAATATAAAGTTATCAGATTTGAGTAGATATATGGTAAATTGCATTGATAACCGTTTTTGCTATATTTATGCATCATTTAATTTGGGCTAAGTACAAATTAAAGAAACAAAGAATTGAATGGTAGTGCTAAAAGTTTTATGAAAAAATGAAAATATGCCCCCCCTTACTCCCCCCTTGGTAAGGGGGGATGTCGAAGACAGGGGGGGTGTTTATGAAATTGACGTAAGTATTGAAAACCAAAGATTTACAACACTTACTTGGAAAACTAAAAAAGACAGTTTACCACAATTTCCACAAACCTATGATTATAGAAATGTTGTTTCATAGGGGGACGAAGAATAATGAAACATGAACAATTTGAAAATAAAGCACTTAGCTTTAATAATTATTAAAAACTTTTGAGACTACCAATTGAATTAAAAGGAATATTTTATGAAAACCAATCGGCGAGAATTTTTAAAAACGTTTGGTACTATTGGAGTAGCAGCTATTGCTTTTCCTGATTTTATTGCTTTAAACCAAAAAACTGAAAAAAACATAATTTTTATAATTGTTGATGACTTACGTCCTCAAATGGGATGCTATGCCGGCGCTCTTCCACTGCACGGACAGCAATTAATCAAGACCCCGAATATTGATCGCCTGGCTGATGAGGGTGTTTTATTTGAACGCGCATATTGCGCTGTTCCGGTTTGCGGCGCATCCCGTTTAAGTATGTTAACCGGTTCGCGGCCTTACAAAGAACCAGGACAACCTTATGGGCGTCATTGGGCTTACTATTCAAGACTAGATAAAGAAGCGCAATTGGAGCCGGCTGGTCTTAACCATCCGGGCAATAGTATAACCATGCCTCAGCTTTTCAAAAACAATGGATACAAAACGCTCTCAATCGGAAAAGTGTATCATGATCTTGAAGACGATAATGCCGCCTGGGATGACAAATTGAAATTACCGCAGGCATCATGGCATGAAATACCTGCCTACGAAATAGGAACTGGTGAAAAAGATGATAATTATTATGTGGACGGCAGAACAACCAACTATGTTATCAATAAATTGGAAGAGTTGAAAAACGATAAATTCTTCTATGGTGTGGGTTATGCCCGCCCGCATTTACCATTTTATTGTCCAAAAAAATATTGGGATATGTATCCCGAGGAAGAAATTGATCTGCCTCCAAATTTTACGCCTGCGGTGAACGCACCACCGCAGTCTATGCATAATTTTGGTGAACTTAGAAATTATATGGAAGTGGAATACAGGGATGCATCAAATGAATATGTTTCAGATGATTATGCTAAAAAATTAATCCGCGGTTATTATGCCTGTACCAGTTATGTGGATGCACAGATAGGCCGTTTAATCGATAAATTGAAGACCACACGGGATAATAATGGTACTGCACTTTATGACAAGACAACGATTGTATTAATCGGGGATCATGGCTGGAATTTGGCAGAACATAATCTATGGTGTAAACATGCTAATTATAACACTTCTATCCAATCGCCTTTGATTATCCGTGATCCGGAAATTAAAGGGGGCAAACAAAGTCCTGCACTGGTGGAATATGTTGATCTCTACCCCACTTTCTGTGATTTAGCTGGTTTGAAAAGACCTATACCAACCACGGATAATGATGGTTCTTCATTTAATTTACATGGCACAAGCCTTGTCCCACTGATGAAGGATCCCGGGAAAAAATGGAAACAAGCTGTATTTAGCCGTTATCATTTTGGAGATACCATCCGGACAGACCGATATACCTATACGGAATATGTGGATCATAAGGATAATGTAATTGGCCGGATGCTGTATGATCATGTAAAAGATCCGCATGAGAATTATAATATCGCTGATATCAATCCGGAACTGGTCGCTGCGTTAAGCCTGTTGCTTGGCGAAGGCGCTGTCGGCAAACGAAATGCCTGGCGACGTTTTGTTGATGAGTCAAACAATAATGCGCCAGAAATAACTAACCTGAATCTTCCATCACCCGTATATCCGGCTGAAAACTATCCGGGAAACGGAATAGGACGAAATTAGTGTTAAGTTAAACAAGATTTGCCTAACCGTCATGCTGAATCACGCCGATAGGTTGAAAATGCGACTACTGACGCACGGATCAGCCCTTCTGGCTGACTTGTTTCAGCATTCTTTAACAAATCAAGGATTCTGAAATAAATTCGGAATGACGATATCGACTTTTCAGTCTTAACTTTACAATAGTAATTACCGGATTAATTTGATGTCTAAAAATATTTTCCCGTTTCATGTAATGGCCAAACCTACGGGCGCCATCTGCAATCTTGCTTGTGGCTACTGCTTTTATCTTGAAAAGGAAAACCTCTATCCGGGTAAATCCGATTTCCGCATGAGTACAGAAGTTCTTGAATCGTATATTAGACAGTATATTGATGCGCAGCCCGGTGATCATGTGTATTTTGCCTGGCAGGGAGGTGAACCAACTTTGCTGGGAGTTGATTTTTTCAAAAGAGCAGTTGAACTGCAGCAAAAATATGCTGATGGGAAAACGATTGAAAATGCATTTCAAACAAACGGCGTTCTTATCGATGATAAATGGGCTGAATTTTTTTATGAGAATAAGTTCCTGATCGGGATTTCTATTGACGGACCCGAGAAATTCCATGATCGTTACCGGGTTAATAGAGGTCGCAAAGGCAGTTTTAAACAGGTTATGCGCGGAATGGAATTTTTAAAAAAGCATCGGGTGGAATTTAATACGCTTACGGTGGTACAGAATCACAATTCACAATATCCACTGGAAATCTATCATTTCTTAAAAGAAATCGGCAGCACATTTATACAATTTATTCCAATCGTAGAACGAATTAGTGAAATGAATACCAGCCATGGTTTAAAATTGATTTCACCCGATTCAAAAAGTACAGCTCATGTCACGGAATGGTCAGTAGAACCTGAACAGTATGGCATTTTTTTAAGCGAAATATTTGATGAATGGGTGCTTTCTGATGTTGGTAAATATTATGTTCAGATTTTTGATGTGGCGCTTGAAGCGTGGATCGGCTTAAATCCAAATCTTTGTGTGTTCAGCGAAACCTGCGGCAATGCCATGGCTATTGAGCATAATGGCGATTTATATTCCTGTGATCATTATGTTTACCCGGAAAACAAACTGGGCAATATTTTGGACGATTCTCTAATAAATTTAGTTAATAGCGATCAACAAAAAAATTTTGGTATGGATAAAAAGAGTACTTTGCCGCAATATTGCATTAATTGTGATGTGCGCTTTGCTTGTAATGGCGAGTGTCCCAAGCACCGCTTTGCGGATACGCCTGATGGTGAATCCGGTTTAAATTATCTGTGTGCCGGATACAAACATTTTTTTCACCATATCGATCCTTATATGCGTTTTATGGCAATTGAATTACAACACCAGCGCCCGCCTGCCAACGTAATGGAATGGGCAAAGGATAAGGATAAAGGTTTTCCATCATTTAAGCTAAGCCCGAATGATCCATGTCCATGTGGCAGTGGAAAAAAACTGAAAATATGTTGTGGAAGAATTGTATGATAAATGCTAAAGGTGTTATCTTCGATCTGGATGGTACCCTGGTCAATTCGCTTGAAGATATAGCCGATTCAACGAATGCGGCGCTTCAGAAATTCGATTATCCAGTGCATGATGTTCAGACGTATAAACAATTCGTTGGCCATGGCATCGGAGATCTGATTGTTAAGGCCTTACCGGAAAGCGCTTGGGATGCAGAAAATATTGAAAGATGCCAAAACTTGATGATGGCTATTTATCGCGAAAACTGTCTTAATAAAACCAGACCGTATGATGGCATTGGTGAGTTACTGGATAAGCTGGTCTCCCGCAGAATTAAATTGGCCGTATTTTCCAATAAATCCGATGATTTTACAAAACATATTGTATCATCCTTGTTATCAAACTGGAATTTTGAAGCCGTCATTGGATTAAGCAATGAAGCGCATAAAAAACCAAATCCCTTAATGGCTATAAAAATTAGCCAAATATTTGATTTGAGTCCCGATGAAATTGTTTATGTGGGTGACAGCGCGGTCGATATGCAAACCGCAAATAAGGCGGGCATGTATGCCGTGGGTGTGTTATGGGGTTACCAGGGAAGAGAAGAATTATTGGCAAACGGGGCGCAGCGGTTGTTAAACCATCCATGGGATTTATTGAATATCTTATAACATTCCGGGAATACAATCATGCGAATAAAATTTAATAAAAAATTTCTGATACCCTTTATAATCATATTTCTGATTGAAGTCAGCATCGCCATCTTCATAAATGATTCATTCATTCGCCCCATTTTTGGCGATGTGCTGGTGGTTATTTTGATTTACTTCTTTGTAAGAATGATGACCAGTATAGAGCATATCCCTGCGATTCTGGGTGTCTTCATTTTTGCCTGCATTGTAGAGTTTGCCCAATACTTCAAGCTTATCAATTATTTGCAGTTACAGGATAATAGCTTAGCGCGGACGGTTTTAGGCACAACCTTTAATGTTACAGATTTTTTTGCCTATTTCGCAGGCGCAATGATTCTATTTCTAACACCTTTTATCATTCAACTTTTTAAAAAGAAAAATTAGAATCAAACAAGAGCGGATTATTCATTAATATCAAATAGAAAAAATTCACTCCATTCTGTATTGCCTCTTTATTTTTTATCGGGGAATTATGTGGAATCCGGATATGTTCAATATTCCAGTGAATTTAATTTCATTGGCTTACTTTATTATTTTTCGGGGGAAAAATCATGGATACCCATCTTAGATCCAATTTGAGCATTTTATGTTTACTTCTCATTATAACAATTGCCTATTCACAGCAGGATCCTTATAACTGGACAAAACCCATAGACGTTCAGGCAAACGAAATTTTTCTTATTTGGCAGGAAAATGAAGGCGCTAACGTATATCAGAAAATATACAATTATAAAATTGACAGCACCTTTCTGGGCAGAGACAGTCTGGTGAGGGCTAAACCTCGTCAAAAAGACAACCGGGGCGGCGCCGGCACTTATGCGGACGCCGCTTCAGGCCGGTTTAATGAAGATCCGTATGATGATGTGATTTCCATCTGGGCCAGCAAATCCGGCCTAAATATCATGCTGCCGCAATTCGATAGTACAAAAGCCATGTGGACCAATGCAATCAAAGATAGTATCAATAAGGATGTTCAGGCTGACCGCATTTATACTCGTACAGGAAATTTTGATGATGATGAATTTGATGAATTTATCATCGCCTACCTGGATGCCGAAGATTCGGTACATTTCGATTTATACGATGTGGATCAGGATCTTCAGCCAATCCTGATTTCCGGATTTTGCGAAAATATCGTGCTTGCCAAGCCCGCTAATATCCAATTTATTCGTTATTTTATTGAAAGCGGGGATTTAAACGGAGATGGAATGGATGAGTTGATTTTGTTCTCTGTACAACAGTCCTGGACCGCAGAATACATACCAGTCACTATTAAAATTTATGATTTTTCAACGAAACCATTTGAAAGCAAGGCAGAAACTGTTTTTCCGGTATATAAATTAGTTGCGGGCAGTGTTCTTCAGGATTATTTGATGGCGGCCGTTGCCGGAAACTTTAAAACGGATGAGAAAGAAGAAATCTTTTTTGTGGCAAACCGTAAAACGCCTGATCCGGGACGTTATGCTTACTCCCATGTAATCGAAGCGGTAGATAATCTGGATTCAATCATAATTGGAGCGCGTCATTTAATGTCCCAGACAGGCAATACGTTTTCAGAATTGAGCCTGGCGTCCGGTGATCTTAACAACGACGGAAGGGATGAAGCTGTCTATGTATCTTCTAACCGTTTTTATATATTGGCTGCAAATGATGATCTTACAAATACGGACGCCTATAACGGGGGGGTGCAGAACAGCGGAAGCGGAGATTATACCCAAAGTTATAATTTTATTAAAGTAGCGGATATTAATCAGGACGGCCGGGAAGATATTATCATTGTCAAAAATTTTGTAAATACCGGCTATCCGGATGGCTTTTTCGTGGCCATGGTTCCCGTGAACGACAACCTGAAGCCTGATGATATATTATATGGCGGAGCCAGATTGTTCGGTGATGAACCTCAGAATGACGCCTATCATCCCTATGCCATCGCTGTAGGGAATTTTGATGGTTTTAATTTCCGCATAGAACAACCTGTGCATCGTGTTATATCGGATCTGGTAAAACCAACAGTTATCCTTAAAGCGCCTCCGGTTCATTTTGATATGTTCGGTGATGAGATTTACGATTTGAATGAATGCTTCAATGGAGGCGATTGTGATTTTTATGCCACCTATTTGAAGGAATCCGGCTCCTCAGTTGAGGTTTCTACCAATGTTCATGGCGATTATGCCTTTTCCGCCGGAGTAAAAGTTGCCGGAACTGTTAATGCATCGCCCATGGGTGTGGGAATGGATCTTGAATTTTCTGCTCATGCATTAAGAACATGGGGAAATAGTCTGAGCGAGGATTCAACCAACACCACTATTATAAATGTAAGTTATGCCATACCTGCACGGGAAGATGACCGCATATACAGCACCATTGTCGACTATAACGTCTGGGAATATCCAGTTCATTATGGCAATGAATCCTTCCCCCGGAGAAGTTTTTTAGTGATTCTGCCAAAAAGTGTTCGAGGCTCCTGGTTTGGCAGCAAAAGTTTTAGCGCGCTCAGCTATCAGCCAAATAACGAAGTGGGTAATATTCTTTCCTACCAGTCCTATGATTCCCTTCAGCAAAATCCGGATCTGGAGCAGGCTATTTGGAATAGCAGCACTGATTTGAGTTCTCTCGATGTAGATGCAACTTCATCCCCCGACTGGTATCTGGACTATCAAAGCTTCGTCAACAGCTCGGCCTCCACGTCAAAAGAATCCGGATGGGATACGGGTATTTTCGTTCCGGGATTTGAATTTAATTATGATTCCAATAATAAGACGGTTGACACCCGAAGCACAACAGTTACAGATCATATCAATTTGCATGTGCATCTGGGAAGTGTCAATACGAGCATAGGTGAAGTAGGATATTCCGTAACGCCGTCTGCTTACTGGGGAAAAAATGATGCGCTTGTTGTTGATTATGCTGTAGAGCCGGAAATTGCCGCAGAAGGATTTCCCGAAACCTGGTGGCAGCAAAAATACAGTGATCATTCCGATCCTACTTTCATTCTTCCCTGGCGGCTCGATCCTGAAAAAGGTTACAGCTCCAGTGAAAATGCCAAAAGACATCAAACAAAAGATATGCTGTTTTCACCTTCCAGCCCATCACCTGGAGATACTGTTACTATCACAGCAAATGTAAGAAACTTCAGCCTGCTGGATACGCCCTCGCCAGTCACCGTTCAGTTTTACATGGGTGATCCCGATTCCGGCGGGACAGAAATTATTGGTTTGCATGGTACAAACAGCGTCAGCACTGCTCAGATAATTCCTGCACGCGGCAGAGCATCGGTAGAATTTAAATGGCTATTCCCTGGTGATTTACCATCATATCCCAGGATTTACGCCGTGCTGGATGAGGATGATGCCATTTCTGAAATTCATGAAACCAACAATAAAGGATTTAATGTACTGGGCGCGCCGGCATTGAGCACGGATATTGGGGAGAACCAAACAAATATACCTGATGCATACAGGCTGTATCAATCCTATCCCAATCCATTCAACCCTACAACCAATATCAAGTATTTTATATCCAAACGGGATAAAGTGACATTAAAAGTCTATGATGTACT
>JAFGKZ010000162.1 GCA_016928315.1 Calditrichaceae bacterium | reverse complement strand
CCATGATCATGGGATTTTTTATGATATAGTTCATACTTTTCAATTAGGCGGTTTATTTGAGGCAGGGAAGTTATATATATAAAACCCCCTGTTAAACTACGTAATGAAATCGAAAGCGAATATATAAAATACTGCCTGAAAAAAATACGACGGCAATGTGGCTAAATTATCAAAAGTCCTGCAAATCGAACAGACTTATCTCTACAAGAAATTAAAGAATATGGGATTGAGGAAATAGGTTAACCGTCTTGAAGTGATCGCGACCATGATTTTATTTAAAATAAATCTTCTATATCAATAGTAATGCCGGTCTTGGTTTTTTTGTAGAAAATAAATTTCGCTTCAATATTTTCCAGAAGTGATAATTTTAATTTATATGTTTCCGGTTTGATGCTTACCGCTTGATCACCGATATATCCGTCAATTCCTTTAGATTCTTCCGAAGGAACCGCTAACTTATATGTTGTATTTATTAGATTCACTGCTTTCGCAAGGATAGCTTCCTGAAACTGGAATCCAATGAAGGTCTTTATTATAACCAGGTCTTTTATCTAATTATTTATCATCTCATCGTCGATTAATTTGATAACGGATTTAAACTTTTCTATCATTTCTTTGACTTTATTAGCCGCTTTTTCGAGGGCATCCGGATGGCTCTTAATATACCATTCTTCCCATTCCTTAATAGATTGACCTGAAAATTCCTGAATTAACTCGCTCATCTGACCGACAACTTTGGGTTTTGTACCCTGAGCATTTTGATTTGCCAGATTGATTATTTGAGTGGAGTATTTTGGAAATTCAAATTTTTCAGTACCAAGTAATTTTTTGACTTCATCAAATGGAATTTTAATATGAGTTTTCATATTCGGATTTTATTTTATCAATTTTTTCGAATTTAGAAGCGTATTTGAAAGGAAATTCTTTGTCAACAATAGCAAAACCCTCTTTTAGCAGATGGGCATTAATAAAAGTTTTATTCTTCATATAGAGATATGCCATTAGGTGCTCATTGCTGTCATATTTGATATCGTCAAATTTCAAGAATACCTGTCGCCGTAAAATTTTATTTGTAAGAAATCGCCTGGCGCTTTCATCCTCTCCATTTTTAGATTTGATGCCAATAAGTCTTACGACTAAGTCATTATTCAATTTAATTAAATTGGTCTTGATTATTTCTTTAACGATATAATACTTTTCCCGTTTTACGCCATTTTTACCATCATCGATGTTAATTTTTGAACCAAATTTTAATTTATTAGGATCAATTTTTTTGTCAAACTTAACCGGGTCACGAAAGATGTAATTTAGTTTATTGACTTCTTCATTCCAGTTTATCCAGGACAAATTTTGTTTTAGAATCTCAATATCATAATTATGAAATAGGGTATTTTTTTGAGAATTAAGTTTGTTTTTTATACTTGGTAAAAAATCTTCATTTATCTCATATCCAATAGAATTTCTTTCGGAGATAATTGCTGCAAGCGACGTCGTCCCGCTGCCCAAAAAAGGATCCAGTACATGCTCTCCAACAAACGTAAACATTTCGATAGCCCGCTTGGGTAACTCGACAGGAAACATTGCAATATGTCCATCCTGTCTTGCTCCGTTAAAATACCAGTGTCCGGAAAAATATTCTTTCCATTTGTCTTTTGGAATAATTGATTTTTCTTTGATATCCTTTTTTACTTTTGGAGGGGTACCCGGCTTTTTAAATATTAATATAAATTCATAATCTATTTCAATTATCCCGTTACGGGGATAGGGATATGAACCCATGACTGTGGCGCCGCCCGTTGTATTCATGGTAGTTCTTTTTTGCCACATTATTGAGCCCATATAATCAAAGCCGATAGATTCACAAAATTTAATAATTTCAGTTCTGATAGGAATAACTTTATATCGACCGTAATAAACCGACCGGGCGAACTGATCACCAATGTTTACGAGCATCCGACAGCCAGGATTAAGAACACGGAAACATTCATTCCATACCAAATTTAGATTATTAATATACTCCTCATAGGAATGATTAAAGCCGATCTGATTTTCAGATCCATAATCTTTTAGTTGCCAGTAAGGCGGCGATGTGACCACAAGATGAACTGATTGGTTATCTAACTCAATCATTTTTCTTGAATCACCAATAATACATTTATGAGTAGTTTTCATGATGCTTTCATTTACATTTGTTAGAAAATTAAGGTTTTAAGTCAGGTTAGACAAGTATACAATTTAGACGCCTTCACTTAAATAATTCATATTTTTTTAACTCATCACGAATTCGGAAAAGACAGGATTCATACTAACTTCCCAAAATAACTTATTGAAATTTATGGAATCTTCTTCTGTTTCCTTCTCGTACTTTTTTTCGGTGCTTTTATTTCAAAGGTCTGTTTAACGCTCCGGCCGTCCTTTCCAATGATAATTGTGTAATCACCCGCCCTGAGATAGGCTTTGCCATTCTCTGCCGGTTTTAATTTTTTCTCAGATGCTTTATAAGTGCTGTCAGTGATTTCCAGATATTGTGTTAATTTTTCCAACTCAATGGATAAATCATAGCTTGCACAATTTAATCCGGCTTCGCTGGTATCGGAAAATGTGTGCAATAGATAATCGTCTTTACTCAGAATTTTGATGGTAGAAATGCCGCCGGTTTTGCAGTAAAAGGGAATTTCCAGGCCTTCACTTTCAATAGTCTCCCATTCCCAGGTCTTGTTGCCCCATTCCGGATTGTATTGAATATCTTGCATATCGAATAAATAAAGTGATTTTGCCAATAGTTTTTCATCCAACTGCTGAAGATGCTCCACATTGGCAATGTAGATAGAGCGGCCATGTGTGCCGACCACCAATTCCTTTTCACGGGGGTGAATGATCAGATCATGCACCGGGGCGTTGGGCATGCCTTTAATCATACCCATAAAAGATTTACCACCATCCAAACTTACATAGAGTCCATGATCTGTTCCTACATAAAGGATATTCTTATTGACCGGATCTTCCTTAATCACATTGACCGGTTCCGCCGGCAGATCTTTGCCAATCCGTTTCCAGTTTTTACCATAATTATTTGATTTATAAACTAATGCATCAAAATTATCCCAGCGATAGCCATTCAAACTGGCATAAACGGTACCCTCATCATAAGCGGAGGCCTGCACCCGGCTTACCCAATAGTTATCCGGTAATTTATTTGATATGCGTTGCCAGCTTACGCCGCCGTCTTTGGTTAGATGGATTAATCCGTCATCACTACCTACATATATCAACCCGAATTTAAGCGGTGATTCATGAATGGTTGTCAAGGTGCCATACGGTACATCGCCCTTCTTACCCCCCTGGGTCAAATCTCCGGAAACGGTTTCCCAGTGATCACCCTTATCCATCGATCGGTGCAGCATCTGCGAACCCAAATATAAAATATCCTGGTTATGTTTGGATAAGTGAATCGGCGTCTGCCAGTTAAACCGGTAGGGACGTTCGCCCAGGTTATGTTTAGGTTTGATTGAAACTGTTTCATCGGTATTTTTGTTAATCCGATAATAATAGCCAAACTGGTAACCGGTATAAACGGTGTTGTTATCACGCGTATCGATAGCAACCTGCATGCCATCTCCGCCCATCAGGCTTTTAAACAGATAGTGCCCCGAACTGTGCCATTCAAAATTCTCGGTATTTGTCGAAGGCCCGGTCCACACGCCGTTATCCTGCAATCCTCCATACACATTGTACGGCTCTGCCAAATCTACCGCAACCGTATAGAATTGACCAACTGCCGGTTGATTGGCTTTAAACCAGGATTCGCCATGATCATAGGTGATATTAACGCCGCCGTCATTGCCTGTGACCAGATGACCGTCGTTCTTCGGATTGACCCACATGGCCTGATGATCCGCATGTACATTTTCTTTGCTGATAACAGTAAATGATTTTCCGCCATCTTCTGACATCAGCAAAGGGACGCCGAGAAGATAAATTAAATCCGGATTAATTGCTGAAACCCGAATTTCTCCAAAATAATAGCCATAGGTATAAACAAATTTATCGATATATTCCTGATTGGTTTTCTGCCAGTTTGCGCCGCCATCATCCGATCGGTAAACCTCTCCGCCGATAACCGGGGTATCGAATAATTGTTCATTAGCATCAGCAAGATAATCCAACAGAACGGATGGTTTATAGGTATCATTCTTAATTAAAGTAAAGAGTGTATCGGCATCAAATTCCATGGGAAATTCATTGCGGTCCAGAAAATCATTCAAATCATCCGCATCCAATTGTAGAAAATCAGCCTTGGATATATCACGTAAACTTTCTTTTGTAATAGCATATTCTGCTTCTTCTTTTTTCCGATGATTCTGATTATCCAGGAACGCATAAATGATTTGAGGATTTTCAGGATAGACAGCCAGACCAATCCGTCCAACACCATCATTATGCGGGAATCCGCTTTTTTCATCACTGATAAGTTTCCAGTTCTGGCCGCCATCTGTACTTGTGTAAATGCCTGAGCTCTTACCGCTTTCTTTAAAATCCCAGGCCCGACGGGTACGTTCCCAGATTGATGCATACAAGACATCCGGATTCTTTGGATCCATCACTAAATCGATAGCGCCGCTGTTGTCATCAACGTATAAGGTTTGTTGCCAGGTTTTGCCACCATCAGTCGTTTTATAAATGCCCCGTTCGGAATTAGCCGAATACAAATGTCCCATGGCTGCAATCCACACGATATCAGGATTCCCGGGATGAATAACAATGCGGCCAATATGATGACTCTCCTCCATTCCCAGGTGCATCCATGTTTTACCATGATCCGCACTTTTATAAATACCATTGCCTGAATAGGATGAACGGCTGGAGTTATTTTCCCCGCTGCCGATCCAGATTGTTTCGCTATGATTCCAGTCCACAGCGATATCGCCAATGGTCATTACCGGCTGATTATCAAACAGAGGTGTAAAAGTTAAACCATTATTTTTGGTTTCCCACGATCCACCTGAGGCATAAGCTACATAGAAATGCGTTGGATCATCCGGATCAACATCCAGATCGACTACACGTCCGCTCATCACAGTTGGGCCGATGGATCGAAATTCAACATTGGATACCAGTGAATTTTGCTGCAGTTTTAGACGTTGTTCATATCCAGCTTCTCTTTGCTTAGCTGAAGTGAATTTTAGAGTCTGTGCAGAAAGACTTGATAAAAATATGATAACTATGATTAAATTGCAGATTAATAAATATTGTTTATTCATGGTTTTTCCTAAATTAATCCTTTATAAATGAAAATAGAATTTAGGAAAAAATATATATCAATGCATATCAAGATGAATGAAGACTATTATAATCAATTTAGATTTTTAATAAATAAAAGAATTTAGATATTCCTCAATCGATGCAGAGTTGATAAATATGAAAAAGATTCCCGCTTTTGCGGGAATGACAAGCTAAATAAAGCGAATAGTATATTGATTAGTAAATATTTTATGATAGGGTTTATTCTGCCCAGACGACCTGTCTTGCCCCAACCGGGGGCGTTATCGTTTTTACAGCGGTTCCATCTGCCTTTATAACATAAATTTTATCGTCTGAATCATAGACTATTTTCGTACCATCGGGCGACCAGGATGGATTACCGCCATAGACGCCTAAGTTTTGGTAATTACCATCGGTATCGACTACGCAGATACCTTCATCACTATGATAAACAATTTTGGCGCCATCGGGCGACCATCTGGGGTGGGTATTATTGGCGCCAACTGAACTCAATTTTACCCAATTGCTGCCATTGGCATCCATCATCCAAATCTGATAACCAGTGGAATAGAGATTACCGGATATAGTATCCACTTGGGCATGAACGAATACCACCTTGCTTCCATCCGGTGACCAGCTTGGATCGCCATCATAAAAAAGTTGATTTGTAATTCTTACGGCATCACCGCTGCCATTGGCATTGGCAAAATAGAGATTGGCATTAATTATAGTCGTTCCATTGGGTTCACTGCTAGCGTCCGCATAGGATTCATAAAGAATCATTGATCCATCTAAAGACCATGACGGCCAATGTTCTTCAACGCCATGATCTTCGGGATCATGTGTAATAGGGATTACATTACTGCCATCAGAATTCATAACATAGATCTCAGTGGGGACCAGGTATCCCCAGGTATGGAATGCTATCATATTTCCATCCGGTGACCAGGACGGCTCATCATCATTTTGTGTATTATCGGTTAATTTTAACAGATTGGTTCCATTTGCGTTCATGGTATAAATTTCTCTATCACCATCATCTTTGGAGACAAATGCGAATTTGCCTGTTAGTGTTGTCGAATTGTCTCCGCCACCGTCATCATCATTGCTATCGGTTGGATTATTTCCACAACCCAGTATAAATAAACTAATAATTATATAAACTGGTAATTTTATTCTAAAAGTTAATCTTTCCATCGTTTGTTTCTCCTTTATGTTCATTACTACTATAATCGGAAAAACAATCAACTAACTTAATAATGTTACAATAATGATTTTTGGATTTAACCAGAATTATTTGGATTTAAAATACTCTAATCCGGGAAAACGCTGACAATAAACCTGAAGCTGAAAAAGGTAACAAATATAATAATTGAAATTTTTAAATTT
>JAFGKZ010000161.1 GCA_016928315.1 Calditrichaceae bacterium | reverse complement strand
GGGGTATATATATTTATTCTTATTCTTAGCTTCAACTCAGTAAATTTAATAAACAATATCTAAATAAATTATGGAATCAAATTTAATCTGGATCATCACCATTGCTGTCATAGCAGTTATTTTTTTGCCCTATGCAATAAAATTTCGCAAAAGTACTCATGAAGCCCGGCATCGCCGTGAAGAAGCAATCCGGCTCGGCGCTGATAAACCGATGGCTCAATATCCATCCATTGATCAGTTGCGTTGTATAGGCTGCGGCGCCTGTGTGGCGGCCTGTCCGGAAGGTGATGTGCTTGGTGTGGTTATGGGTAAAGCCGTTGTTATAAACGGCCTTAAGTGTGTTGGTCATGGGAGATGCGCTGAGGCCTGCCCGGTGGAAGGTATTACCGTAGGTTTGGGAGATATTTCGATCCGGGATGATATTCCTTTAATGTCCGGGCAGAATGAAACTAATATTCCGGGCTTATATATTGCCGGAGAACTGGGTGGACTGGCCCTAATAAGAAATGCGATCAATCAGGGTAAAATGGTCATTGACCATATTAAGCAGGTATATAATCCGGTACAGTCCAATACAGATGAATTTGATGTCATTATTATTGGCGCCGGTCCGGCCGGTATGAGCGCTGCGCTTCAGGCAAAAAAATTGGAATTAAAATGTTTACTGATTGATCAACAGGATGCAGGGGGTACGATTCTGCAGTATCCGCGCAAAAAACTGGTCATGACCAAACCGGTTGAAATACCCTTATATGGCGCCTTAACAAAACCGGAATATTCCAAAGAAGAACTGTTGGAAATCTGGCTTGGTCTTAAAGAAAAATATATTGAGCAGATACACACCGCTGAAAAACTCATCGGTGTGAACCGGAATAATGGATTTTTAAAGGTAACAACAGACAAACAAATTTACCTGTCCCAAAATGTAATTTTAGCCCTAGGACGAAGGGGAATACCACGAAAATTAAATGTTACCGGCGAGGATCTGTCAAAAGTTATGTATAAATTAATGGATGCGGAAGCCTATCAGAATGAGAATTTATTGGTAGTAGGAGGCGGGGACAGCGCTATTGAAGCAGCCATGGGTCTTGCCCGTCAGAAGGGAAATAAGGTAATATTATCTTACCGCAAAGATAAATTCTTCCGTATTAAGAAACGCAATGAAGACCGGATAAAGGATTTTATTTTAGCCAAGAAGATAGAAGTACTTTTCAATTCAGATGTTGAGAGGATAGCTGAAAAATCTGTTCTGATAAAAGATGGCCAGGGCGTCAGAGAAATTCCCAATGACTATGTTTTTATTTTTGCCGGCGGCGAGCCGCCATTTGAACTTCTAAAGAAGATGGGGATTCAGTTTGGCGGCAATTAAACATTGATGGTAATAAAAAAGGGAATCGATTAGATTCCCCTTGGTCAATTTTATTTAATTAAAAGACACTTCTGTAATATTATCCCGTTTACTGTTGCCATGCGTATATAATAAAGTCCGCTGCTGAAATTTCCGGCGTACCAGTCTATTACATAATTACCCGCACCGTATGTTTTATATGCCAGGGTTGCTACTTTTTCACCAAGCGTATTCAGTATATCGATGTTGACGATCCCTGCCTGTGCCACATAAAAAGGGATGCGTGTTGTAGCATTAAAGGGATTCGGATAATTGTTGAATAATTTGAAAGAATCAGGTAACCGACTGCCCTGTCTCTTTTCTTTAGCTTCGATGCCGGTATATGTTTTTCTGATTTTATACACGCCGCCACCGGCCGTGATATACAATGTTTTGCCGTCTTCATCACCCCAGTTGCAGTTAGATGCTGAGTATGGTGCGGTGCTAATTGTATCGATAGGTGTACCCGAGGTATCGAATACAACCACACCAAGAACGCTCGCACTATACAGGCGACCATCAGCATCCGTTTTCATTCCGTCAAGATAAGTGCCTGGTCTACTGATATAAGCAAATTGGCGTTTATTTATAATGGTCGAATCATTAATTACATCCCAAACATATATTTTACGTATAGAAGGATCTGATTCTGTCGCATATAATAAAGATTCATCCGGGGAGAAACATATGCCATTGGGAGCAGAGAAAGTATCATCCATAAGTTGTACTTCGCCGGAAGGACTGATCCGAAAAATCCCGCAATAATCCATTTCCGGTGTTCCACCGGCGTCGTTCAGTCCATAGGTTGGATCGGTAAACCAGATGGATCCATCGGATTTTACTACGATATCATTGGGGCTGTTAAATTTTTCACCGTTATATTCACTGGCCAGTATAGTAATGGAATCTCTGTTTTCCAGCCTGGCTATATGTCTGGCGCCGTGCCCGGCTATGATAATATTATTTTCGGCATCAAGCGCTAATCCATTGGATGGTTCGGTAGGAACATAATAGACTGTAGTGCCTGAATCGGCTGACCATTTAAAAATTTTACCTTCTTTTATATCGCTAAAATATAAAACGCCGTCTTTCCAGACCGGTCCCTCTGTAAATGTAAAACTATCATCTACGAGTTCTGGCGTAGATTGAGTAAAACCGAATGAAATAAAAATAAATACCAATAAATATAATTTAACAATTGTGATCGTACCCTGTTTCAATAATCTCTCCTTTTTAATGTGTTTAAAATTTCCTTAACCATATCAGTTGTGTAATTTAAAGAATATAATTATCTCAGCCATTTATTCCAAGTCAGGATAATTTATAGATTAATAACACGATCCTCATCCGCGCTGCGATAAGCGCTTTGAATTATTTTTAACGTATCTTCTGCATCATCCAATGTGGATAATGGCGGTTTATTATGAAAAATATAATCTGTAAAAGCTTTGGCCTGATTAATAAATGTACTGCCGTATTCCACATCGGAATTCAATTTTTCATTATTTAGATATAAGGCATCGGTAATTGCTATTTCGCCTTTGGCGCCGATGATTCGTATCCCGTTAGTTAAATGACCATAGTTGGACGCCCATGACTGCATAATAACCGCCATGGAATTATCCGGATAAAGCAGGCTGACCTGGGCAATGTCTTCACCTTCCAGTTGTTTTAATGAAAGATTTGAAGTGAAGGCCTGTACTTTAATCGGCTTTCCTAAAAGAAATAGGGATTGATACACCAGATGCAAACCGCTTTCCATCAGAGCGCCGCCCCCGGCCAGCTCTTTTTTGGTACGCCAGCCGGCGGCATGTTCCTGACTTATGGTGTGTGTCACCAGAAATGAGGCTTGGACAATCCTGCCGATTCTGCCGCTTTCAATAATCTCTTTTGCTTTGATTACAGCATTCCGATAGACAAAATTATGAGCGGGGAATAATTTTACGCCGCTATTTTTAACAAGTGATTTTAGATGATGCATATGGCCCATATTTATGACAACCGGTTTTTCCACCATGAGCTGTTTTTTGTTGGCAATCGCTATTTTTATCTGCTCAAAATGCAACGGATTAATACTGCCAATAATCAGCGCATCAATATCAGGATGAGTAACCATTTCATCAAAAGAATCTATAGCCTGGATATTCCATTGCTTACATTTCTCATGAAGTCTTTTCAAGAGGTCTTTTTGCTTAGGCTTATCACCATATAAATCCTGGGTCATGGCTACAATGTCGGCCTCAGGATTATCAGCGAATCCCTGAAAATGCCAGTCGGCAATAAAACCCATGCCGACCATACCGATTCTCAATTTATTCATTGTTAACTCCAAGTATTATCAATTAGCCACAGAGAGCACTGAGGTAATTATTATTTTTTAAGTTCTCTGTGTGCTCTATGGCGATTTTTTTTGCCAGATATACTTCAATTTAAATAAAAAGCGAATGAGTGTAAAAAATGTAAGATAATTAAAGTGGAAAGGTGATACATATTGAATTAATTTGTATCCAATAGCCAGGTAAGTTTTCTACTAGCTGTATTGGATATTGTTAATAATTTTTACATTAACCTCGGATTTAAAGGCGGTGGACCCGATACATACTATTGTTAATAGAATCCACAGAGTTAAGGGAAAAAATTTTATTGTTGGCTAAATGATTTGGATAGATTACCCCACCCCACACCTCTCCCCGCGTAGACGTGAGGAGGGGCAGGGGGAGAGGCAGAAATATATGACTGTAAAACAATTAGCTATGCAAACAGCCCGATACCTAAGAAAAAATCAAACAAAAACAGAAGCTTTGTTTTGGCAGAGTGTTCGAGATAAAAAATTTTTAAGTAAAAAATTTAGAAGACAGCATCC
>JAFGKZ010000160.1 GCA_016928315.1 Calditrichaceae bacterium | reverse complement strand
CGGAATTTTCTCTGTGGTCAAATGGCTTATTTGAAGATTTTAAACTGGGGATCTATGTTCCGGTAATCTCAGAAATTGTGGTTGCTGAGATCGCTCAGGCTCCAGACACGGTAATTAAAAAGTATTCAGAATTATTAGACTACAATTTGATCCTATTAGAATTAAATGATGAAGTGATTGATTTAGCGAATTCTTATTTATCGAAAAACATACTGAGTGAGAATTTTCTTGATGATGCTAGACATATTGCATTCGCATCTGTTTACGAAGTGGATTTGCTAGTGAGTTGGAACTTTAAACATATTGTACATTATGATAAAATAAGAATGTTTAACTCGGTAAATTTGGAAAATGGTTATAAACCAATAAATATCTACTCTCCAAGAGAGGTCACAAAACATGGCAGTTAAAACTATTGATTTAACAAGAAAAATACGTGATTCCATTTATGATAGGATTAAAAATTTATCCACAGATGAACAAGTTAAATTCTATCGTATTCAAGCATCTAGATTGAATAAGAAGCTTCAAAAAAGTATAAAATCTAAAGAATAATTCAGAAGCCTGTATAACAAAATAAGGGATTAAATGCTGCGCCGATACCAAAATTCACCATTTTCTATAAAACCAGCCAGCATTTTCCCGAAAAATCGGGATTTTCAAAATACCTGGGTCACCTGTCAGGTCTAAGATGCGGCCACTGACGCACTGGCGCCTGCCAGACAAGCCCGCCGGTGGGTTGGCTTATATTCCATTACGAAAAGTGCATGGGTTCAGCAAAGTCATCGGTCCGTCTGAGCCCGTCGTTGCCGGGTTTTAAACCGGATCTTTGACCAGCAGCTTATTTGCGGACGTTAGAGCACTTAGAAAGTTAGGAAAGATCTAATAATATTTGCATTTTTTAAAATTGGTAATATATTCGTGGTATGAAAGTTAAAACATCACTTACATTGTCTGAAGAACTTATTTCTGCGATTGACAGAAAGTCAACCGGACATAAAAGTCGATCAGATTTTATTGAGAGCGCATTATGGACTTATCTTAATTTTCTTATTCGTCAGGAGAAAAATAAGATAGATTTAAAGATTATCAATAAGAAAGCAGATACACTCAATAAAGAAGCTCAAGACGTACTCGATTATCAGGTATCAATTTGAATCGTGGTGATTTATTTAGGATTCACCATCCAAGTTCACGCGATCCCAAAAAATCTCGTGTATTTGTGGTTGTCAGCCGGAAAATATTACTTGAATCGAAGTTTTCTACTGTAATCTGCGCTCCAGTTTATTCTAAACATGATGGCTTATCCTCACAAGTCCGAGTGGGCATTAATGAAGGATTAAAGCATGAGAGCAGTATTCATTGTGATGAACTTATAAGTATTCCTAAAAGCAAACTAACAAATTTTATTGGCAGTCTTACTGAAGAAAAACTCTTCGAATTGAATGAAGCATTAAAAATTGCTTTAGATATATTCGAATGATAATACGTGCTCTAACGAGTAAAACGGATAAGGTTAGATTGTGTGAGGAACGAACCGCAATCTGAATCCGCCGGTGGGTGCCATTATTTGTACCTGTGTGCGACTGATTAAATTTACCAATCAATAAAATGCGCTACAAACAGAAAAGGCTGGAACTAATAAATATTTAAGCTTATCTTAATCCCAAAAAACAGACTTTTTCGACAGTCTCGTTATACGTCTTAGAATTATTTTGCTGATCTGAAAAAATTATTGACAAACATATTTTAAAACAGTAAAACGTTTTGATGTTAAACAATTTTATACTATATTTCAGATATGAACACAATATTAAAAAGATCAACAATCTATCTTGATCAACAACTTCATCGGGCTTTAAAAATAAAGTCTGCTCAGAGCTCTCGCACAATATCTGAATTGGTAAATGATGCCATAAAATATTCACTTATGGAAGATCATGAAGATCTTGAAGCTTTTGAAGAACGAATGAAGGAACCAAATTTAGAATTTGAATCTGTACTTAAAGAACTGAAAGAAAGTGGCAAATTATAAAGTTTTTATAAAGCCTTCAGCAAAAAAAGAACTTGAATCTCTTCCTCAAAATGATCTAAAAAAGATTGTTGAAAAAATAAAGAATCTCGCTATTGATCCGCGTAATTATGGTGCAGAAAAACTCTCAGTTGAAGATAAATACCGGATTCGTCAGGGTAATTACAGAATTGTCTATTCAATCGAAGATGATAAACTTATTGTTATTGTGGTCAAAATAGGACATCGTCGAGACGTATATAAAAATAGATAAATCCGAAGACGTATAACAGAATAAGTTATTAAATGCTGTGCTGACTCCATTAATTTTGCCAATGCCCGCAAACCCGGCTAGTATTTCCCCGATTGGGCCATTGAGCTGATTCGGCCGATAGCGCATATATCGGAATTTTCAAAATACCATAATTACCTGTCCGGTAATCAGACGGGGACTTGGTCCTACATTCAAAAAATTACGCTATTTGCAGATTGCCAACCGTTTTCTGCAGACTGACTCTACAGCTGCCAACTGCACTCTCACCTCACCTGGCGACCGCCATCAACGGGAATTACCGCTCCGGTTATATAATCCGATCCTTCGATTAAAAAACGAACTGTTCTGGCAATATCTTCCGCGGAACCCTCGCGTTTTAACAATGTCTGTTCAACAGAAAATCGGCGTTCTTCCTCAGAATAGTCTTCGGGAAACATTACCGGGCCCGGACTGATACAATTCACCTGTATATCCGGCGCCAGAGCTTTGGCCAGTCCTTTGGTCAGGTTGATTATGCCGGCTTTACTGATGGAATATGGCAGATAAGCGGGATAGGGCGTCTCAGCTCCGGCGTCGGCAATATTAATAATTTTACCCGATTTCTGTTTTAACATATATTGGCTGACCGCCTGGGCCAAGAAGAAGGGCGCTTTTAAATTTAGATTATGCAGGCTATCCCAGTCCTGTTCAGTAACTTTTCCCAGAGGCGTTTTAAAAAATACCGCGGCATTATTGATCAGAATATCAACCCGGTCGAACACGCGGATTACTTCATCCACGGTTTGTTTGATTCCATTCTGATTTGACAGATCCGATTGGAAGATATGTATCCTGCCGCCTTTATTTTCAATTTTATTTTTTAGAGATTGGGCGGATTCCGAACTGGAAAAATACTGGCAGAAAATAGTCGAACCGGCTTTACTTAATTCCAGCGAGACAACCCGGCCAATCCGAACAGCTCCACCCGTTATGAGTACAATTTTATTTTTTAAATCCAATCGTTTCCCTTTGCCTAAAAAATATCAGGTTATTTTATCAATATGGCGACTTAGTTGGATTAATGAAGGGATTATATTCTCTTTCCCGGCCGATAGTAGTCGTTGGGCCATGTCCTGAATATACGATGGTATCATCCGGCAGCGGCATCAGTTTTTCCCGGATGGATTTCATTAAAATATCATAATTGCCGCCATACAAATCCGTCCGGCCAATGGAATCCCTAAACAGAACATCGCCGACGAAGACATGCCCTTCGGTATAAATACTGATACTGCCCGGACTATGACCCGGCGTATGTAAAATTAAGAAATCTTCCTCAACCAGTTTAAAGCGATCACCATCTTTCAGAAATGAGCTGACTTCCGGCACATCCGATGCATCCAGTCCAAAAATGACGCCTTGATTTTTTATGGATTCCAGTAATGGCAGATCAGCTTCACAAATCAGAAAAGGTATATCGTAATGCTTCTGAATAACGCTGGCCCGCCGGGCATGATCAATATGATTGTGTGAGTTGATTATTTTTACCGGTTTCAATTTATTCTGGTCAATGGTTTTAATAATCTCTTCGGGTTCATCACCCGGATCGATAATAATACATTCAGGGTGATTATCCTCCGCGATTATGTAACTATTCATTTCAAAAGGACCAACAACAACTTCAAAAATTCTCATCTATTTTCTCTTGCTTTCTTTCGTAATTTTAATTGATTTATAACATATCTTTATAAATTAAAATTTCATCAAACCGGATAAACCGAATGGAGAGGTTTATTCCCTGATAGTACGGCTTTTACATTATTTGCCGCTATTCTGGCCATGGCGCTACGGGTTTCTTTAGTAGCGCTGCCAATATGCGGCAGCAGAACCACATTTTGTAAACTAAATAATTTCGGGTGAATCTCAGGTTCAAATTCATATACATCCAGCCCCGCGCCTGCCAAATGCCCATTAGCTAAAGCCATGACCAGCGCACTCTCTTCAACCACAGCTCCACGGGATGTATTAATTAAAAACGCTCCTCTTTTTATTTTAAAAATGTTTTTGGAGCTGATTAAATGCCTGGTCTTTTCCGTTAACGGACAATGAATCGATATAAAATCAGATGTCTTTAATAATTCTTCAAAACCGCTTTTTTGAGCGCCGGTTTTCTTTTCGAACGATTTTTTTTTCGAAGGTGAGTGGTATAAAATATTCATATTGAACCCAATTGCTCTCTGCCCAACCGCCTGCCCAATTCGTCCCGCGCCGATAATACCCAGCGTTTTTCCGGACACATCATCCCCTAACATAAGCAGGGGTTCCCAACCTTTAAACTTTCCTTGTCTTACATACTGATCCGATTCGGGAATGCGTTTGGCGGCGCTCAGCATTAATGCCCAGGTTAAATCTGCTGTGGCTTCAGTTAGCACATCGGGTGTGTTAGTAACATAAATATGTTTCGAGCGGGCATAGTCTACATCGATATTATTGTAGCCAACCGCGTAATTGGCAATCACTTTTAAATTTGCAGCCTGATCAATAACTTCCCGGTCTATTTGTTCGGAAAGCATTGGAATAACTGCATCGGCGCTGGCTATTTTTTGCAGGAAGGTTTTTCTGGATAAAGGGCGGTCTCCATTGTAAATCTCTATAAGAAATCCGGCTTCTTTTAAAATTTCTCTGCCGGCTTCGGGGATTTTCCGTGTAATCAATACTTTTAACTGAGCCATTCTCGATTTTCCATAATCCAATCTCGGACGGCCTTAATGTATCAAACCATGCTGATGAATTCAATTTTTTCAACAATTAATCTCTGGAATATTGTAACGCTAAGATCAGACGGTTCATCGATTTATAGTATTAGACTGATTTGTAAATAAAAAAACCGGGAAAAGCAGCTTTATCCCGGTCACACATTTGTTAACATATCAAAACTATTTACGCAGTATGTTTCGAACAAAGGCATAATTGATATCATTTAGTCCATTAAAATGAATCGCTTTTTGCAAATACAATTCAGCATTTTTAGTATCATCCACTGCTTTAAAAGTCAGGTACAGACGATAAAGATTATAGGGATTCTGCAAATTCGATTGCTCTAACTCTTTAGCAGCATCAGCATACTTTTTTTCTGCAAAAGCAAGCATACCATTCAACTGATGTGCGGTGCGTGTAAGATTTGGATTATCAATTTTCTCGGCTTGCTTGGCGTACTCTTCGGCACTGGCTCTGGCTTTTTCCATATCGTCTTGTTTGATCGCGGCAGCGGTTGTATTAAATAAATGCCCCCGCCTGAAGTTATCTTTAACCTCTTCGGAACGGTCGGACTGCTCTATAATTTTGAGAGCAGTATCAAATTTTTTTATCGCTTCCGTAAATTTTCCCGACTCCAGTAGAACAATACCCATAATATTGAGATTTCCGGCCATAGCTGTGGGATCATTTATTTTTTTATTAGACTCCAATTGCCATTCGATGGTTTCCAGAGCTTTTTCCATATTGCCTTCATCCACATAGGATACGGTCATTGCAAACCAGGCCGCCCGGCGTTCGCCATCGTTTCGCGCCATATCTTGCAGTTTTTTTAGCTGGACACGCGCTTCATCATGTTTGCCAAGAAAATTGAGATTGGTCGCGATGCCGATATGTGAAGGAACAAAGTTGGGATCAAAGGTTAAAGCTTTTTTGTATTGATCAATTGATTCCTGAAATTTGCCGGTTTTCATCAGTAATTCAGCATAGGAATCATAAGGATTCGGATCATTGGGAATCAGCTGAATATATTTTTTGAATGCCTTTTCCGCTTCATCATAGTTATCTAAAAAACGATAGGCATATCCCAATTGATTGTAAGGCTGGGAAAAGTCCGGATTGATCGCTGTGGCTTTGCTATAGACCTCAATGGCTTTGACCCATTCCTGCTGACCAAAATAATTACCGCCTAAAAGGTTATAGGTACGTTCATCATTCGGATATTTATTAATCAGCATTTCAAAATAATCTCTTTGTTTCATCGGGAAACCATTAACACCGGCTTCCACGCCTTTAATCCAAAGTTTCTCACCTTCGGAAACTTTATCGATCAGGGCAGATGCTTTATTTAAATACTCAAAGAATTCTTTAGCGCTCGACACCGTGAAGGCTAAATTTAAATAAGCAACGGCGAAATTGGGATCCAGTTCAATAGCTTTTCTAAAATACTGCTCCGCTTCCTGCGCCCGGAGCTTATCAAACAAATCGCGGCCTTTTAAATAATTGTCCAGGGCCTCACTGGATGATGCTGTTATAGGCATTTTATCATTTTGAGTACAGCCTGAAAGAATAAATAAACAAATACTAGTAATTAATATGATAACTAAAAAAACGAATCGCTTCATCATTATTCCTTTCCGGTTAATTTAGTACTTAATTCAACCAATTAAATTATTCGCTAAAATATCCATTCATTGTTCTGTTCAACGGCATAGATAATATAATTTAACCTGAGTTCGATCTAAGAATAATCCCAAATTGAAATTCGTTAAATCAGGCTTTGCTATGTTGGGAATGTAGTTATTGGGTTAAT
>JAFGKZ010000159.1 GCA_016928315.1 Calditrichaceae bacterium | reverse complement strand
AGTATATTTTACTAATAGTCGGAGCTATTTTTGTAAATAACGTTGTATTTACAAAATTTCTGGGCATCTGCCCTTATATGGGCGTATCCAAAAAAATTGATACGGCGATTGGTATGTCTATGGCGGTTGCCTTTGTGTTAACGCTGGCCGGTGCCATCACCTACATCGTCCAGAGTTTTGTTCTGGTTCCCATGGGTATAACCTATTTGCAGACCATTGTTTTTATTTTGGTGATTGCATCCCTGGTTCAGTTTGTAGAAATCGTAATGAAAAAAGTAGCGCCAGCCTTATACAAAGCGTTAGGTATTTTTCTGCCTTTGATTACCACCAACTGCGCTATTTTGGGCGTGGCGATTTTATCGGTGCAGTCTAATTTTAATTTCCTTTTAACGGTAGTGTTTTCATTCGCTTCCGCATTGGGCTTTGGCGTCGCTCTTATTCTATTTGCCGGTATCCGTGAAGCGCTGGATACCCGCGATGTGCCCAAGGCATTTGCCGGTTCACCGATTGCCATGATTATTGCGGGAATTTTAGCCCTGGCCTTTATGGGTTTTTCGGGAATGGTAAAATAGACTATTGTTTACATAAGAAATATGTTCAATCTCTGCAGATTTCACAGATACGCCTGCAGGGATTTTCTGTTCATTGCTGATCAGAAATATACGTCCTCAAATCCTATTACAATTAATTACTTCTTTAATAATTTTGTATTCATAATATCGTAATGTAAATTGCCAGTCATACTAATCATTGCATAATTAAATTTTTATAAGGGCAATTTCATTGAAACAATTTTCTTTATTTTTACTTTTATTGATATGCACAAGCTGCCAGATAACCTCAGACAAATCATATGATGCAGTGGTGGATGTGGCCTATTCCGGACTATCCGGCGCCTTAATTAATGATATTCCCACATTTAAAACCATTAGCGAAGCTTTGGCTGTGATTCCAGAATTTAATGATAAACCTTTTTTAGTCTTCATCTCGAAAGGTAGATACTATGAAAAAAATACGATCGAGAGTAACAATGTACATTTGATTGGTGCAGATCGGGATTCAACAATCATTACATTTGATGCCAATGGTGATACGCCTGCGCCGGATGGTAGCCCTTATGGAACATGGGGATGCGCAACTCTCATAATTACAGCGCCCGGATTCCATGCAGTAAACCTTACAATTGAAAATGGTTTTGATTATCCGGCCAATGCCCTCAAGATGGATAATGATTCGACCAAAGCAAAAAATCCGCAGGCAGTTGCTCTGATGACCAGCGTTAAAAGCGATAAAGCAGTGTTCAGGAATTGTATAATTAAGGGATTTCAGGATACGGTTTTTCCCAATGCGGGACGTAATTATTTTTTTAATTGTGAGATTTCAGGCCATGTGGATTTTATATTTGGGGCCGGGCAGGCTGTCTTTGAGGATTGTGACATCATCTCAAGAAACCGGATTAATAAAAATCCCACGGGTTATATTGCAGCGCCAAGCACACCAATCTCCTTTCCCTTCGGTTTTTTATTTGTCGATTGCCGGTTATTAAAAGAATCTGATCAGGTTCCCGCAGGATCGGTCCGACTGGGACGTCCCTGGCATCCGGGTGCGGATCCAAAAGTATCCGGCAGTGCAGTATTTATGCATTGTTTTATGGATGATCATGTCGGGCCGGAAGGTTATGCGAAAATATCCTATAAAGATTCAACTGGTCAACGAATATGGTTCGAGGTTAAAGAAGACTCACGATTTTTTGAGTATAGCAGCTATGGCCCGGGGGAAATTCAAAGTCCACACAGACCTGCAATTGATGAATATGCCGCTCAATGGTATACAAAAGACAATGTATTAAATGGCTGGCAGCCGGAAATATAACCATGAAAATTATTAAGAAATGTTTAATTGTTAAAATTTGTTTTATTAAGTAAATACGCATGCAAAAGCACAATGAATATAAAGATTTTTATAGTTTTTAAAAAAAGTCTAATTTGTTTTTTCTTTGTGTTCCCTGTGGCTTTGTGAGAACATTTATGATTTGAAATGGATCTAATATGATTACTAAGAATGTTTTTCAGTTTTTAAAGGAACTTAAAACCAACAATGATCGAACCTGGTTTAATGCGAATAAACAATGGTACCAGGAAGCCAGAATTGAATTCGAAGAGTTCATTACTCAACTTATTGAACAAATTGCAGTTTTCGATCCTCCTATTCTGAGACTTGAAGCTAAAAAATGCATTTTTAGAATTTATAAAGATATTCGATTCTCGAAAGATAAAAAACCTTATAAGATAAATTTTGGCGCTCACCTGATTGATACCCATGATAGACCGCATAACCGGGCTGGCTATTATGTTCATGTTGAACCAGGAAGTTGTTTTTTAGCCGGCGGGGCCTATATGCCGCCTGCATCCTGGTTAAATGCCATACGAGAATCCATTGATGCCCATGGGGAACAGTTGGTTAAAATCCTGGAATCACCTGATTTCAAAAGATATTTTGATGGTATTGGCGGTGAACAATTAAAGACCAAACCACGTGATTACCCTACAGATCATCCCTATATAGATTTATTGCGATTTAAAAATTATACCGTAGTGCACGGTGTTTCAGATAATAAAGTAATATCTAAAAACTTTTTGTCTTATGCTGTTGATGTATTCAAAACATTGAAACCATTTGATGATTTTTTGAACAAATCACTAATAATTTCCAATTGAATTGCGAATAATAAAGCATTGGTAATTCAGAAATAATAGTAAGATTCTCAAAAAGTAAAAATAAAGGAGATTACTTAATGAAAAAATATTTTAACTTACAGTATATTACCTTTATGTTGGTTATATTTATTTTAGCGACACTGGTGTCAGCCCAAATCACAATTCAAAGCAGCGAGTACAATATCGCCTACGGTACAGAGCACAATTTATATTCTGCAGAAGATAGCGTCGGAGATGGCTTTGATGTGAATGTTGGGACTATCGGTGGCTCACAGACTTGGACTTTCACTTTAGAACAATTTCCTGATGGCTATTTTGAAAAATTTACGGTAGTTGATCCTGAAACGACTCCTTTTCATGAATACCTGCCAAACTCAAATAATGTCTGGCATAATTTCTACGAAGATGATACTACCTCTCTCTATCAATATCAATACTTTACGCTTACATCAGACGCGCTGTTTTTTGATGCTATGATTATCTCGGATGGGGATTCTTCCATAATAATGGCACCTGAGCCTTCAGAACAGGTAATAAAATTTCCCGCCCAGATGGGTGCAAGTTGGACCAATAATTATGTTGAAGAATTTGAAATTGGAGATTTTGGAGTTAAAGATTCCACAAGTAGTGTT
Source organism: Calditrichaceae bacterium (assembly GCA_016928315.1). Taxonomy (GTDB): domain Bacteria; phylum Calditrichota; class Calditrichia; order Calditrichales; family Calditrichaceae; genus JAFGKZ01. The sequence goes on along the minus strand of JAFGKZ010000159.1, from coordinate 4,437 downwards.
TCTACCATTGATGCCTGGGGCGCCATCACGATCCCTGCGGGTACATTTGACTGTTTAAGAGTCCGTGAGGATAAAACCAGCTATGCTTCACTTATTTTGTTTGGAATTCCCATGGGTGTTGATACCTCAACCAGCATATCATATATGTGGATTGGAAAACAATATGGCATGCTGGCGAGCATAACAAGTCAGCAGGATGAAACAAATCCGGATTTTACAAAGGCTTCAAATGTGTCAATCAGATATAGTGTAGCGACAGATATTGTTGGTAATAATAATCATATCCAAAATTTTGAATTATTTCAGAATTACCCCAATCCCTTTAATCCGGTTACAACCATATCCTACCAGTTAACCAAAGCATCACATGTTGAATTAATAATCTATAATTCTCTGGGCGAAAAAATGGAAACGCTTGTTAATGAATATCAGTCGCCGGGATTAAAGAATTTAAAATGGAATGCCGGTACGAATCCAAGCGGCGTATATTTTTATGAACTCATCACAACTGAAGGCGGCATGAAACGCAAAATGATATTGCTCAAATAATTTATAGAAAAAAAATTGCACTGCCCAATCAGATTATCTAATTGGGCTTTTTATTTTTATTTGTATTTTATGGTTTATCAAAGCATATTACAACCGTTTTAAACATTGCGTTATTAGTATTACTTAAGATGAAAGTTTCGTAGAAAATTATATGACTGTTATTCTTCCCGATGATTATCACGCCCGTTCCGCACTGGTAAAGCGCGGCGTCCAATGTATGCCCAAAGATGCTGCTCTGCATCAGGATATCCGGGCCCTGCGTATCGGTATCCTTAATATTATGCCTAAGGCGGATACCTATGAATTCAACCTGCTTTTCCCTCTGGGTAGATCTATTTTGCAGATTCATCCCATCTGGATACGTTTGGAATCCCATGAATATAAAAGTACGGATAAAGATCATCTTGATGATCTGTATATTCCTTTTAAAGATGCCATTGCTGAAAAACATCTGGATGGACTTATAGTAACCGGCGCCCCGGTAGAAGAGGTTGAATTTAAGGATGTTACCTATTGGGATGAAATTACACGCATCTTAAATTATGCTCAAAAAAATATTCCATCCACATTGGGTATTTGCTGGGGTGGCTTAGCCCTGGCAAAGCATATTGGTATTGATAAAGTTAAATACAGTAAGAAACTTTTCGGTGTGTTTGAGACAAATAATCTGATTAAAGGCCATCCCATTACCGGCGATCTGGACGATCGTTTCTGGTGTCCGCAAAGCCGTTTTGCCGGCATACCGGATGAGGTTCTCGAGGCAGAGAAAGAAAAGGGCAGGGTCAGTCTTTTAGCGCATTCAAAAGAGACCGGTTATACGATATTTGAGACGCCGGATCATAAATTTGTCATGCATCTGGGGCATCCGGAATATAATCGCGGCCGCATCATCGATGAAGCCAATCGTGATAAACTAAAAGGCAGGGAAGATGTGGAACCACCGGTCAATTTTGATATGGATAAACCACTAAATTTATGGCGGTCCCATCGCAATGAATTTTTTAGAGCCTGGATAAAATATGTCTATCTTACCACGGAATTTTGATATTCGAAATCCATGAAAAATTAAGATTCATTCTTATCAATCGTACTTATAACCATTCTCAGTTTCTTACTCCTAATCTTATTCATTATTTTTTAAAAGCATTATGACTTTTGCATGGAAAAATTTATATTTATCACTGCACAACCTTTTGTGAAAATTATCGTATTTAAATTCGTTTCCACATTCATAAATAATTTTCGGGAGGTATGATGTCATATTCAACGACGTTAAATTTCTTAAAAAGTATCATCTCATTCAGCTTCATTTTAGTATTTGCCATATTTTTACAAAATCAGGGGAATGCCCAAAGTCTGAGTTTTCCCAGCAGTCAATATGGTATCAGTTTTGGCAATTCACAAAATTTTACAGGTCTGCGTTTTAATTGGAGTGACCGGAATGTAAAAAAAGTCACAGGTATAAATATTACGCTTTGGACTCCCGGAGATAATGAACAGGCGGAAATGACCGGTGTTAACCTTGGATTAATGCCGTCCGGTGGAAACGTAACCGGAATGAATTTTGGATTTCTCGGGATTGCCGCTGAAAATAATTTGAAAGGTATTAATTTAGGTCTGATCGGGGTTGGTGCCGGAGAAAATATTACAGGAATTAATATCGGCGGTTTTGGCGCTGGCTGCGGCGGTAGTATGAAAGGTATTCAGCTTGGTCTGTTCGGAATCGGTTCCGGCGGGGACATGACCGGTATTAATATTGGCGGGCTTGGCATGGGCAGCGGGGGCGATCTTAAAGGTTTAAATTTTGCCGGATTCGGTTTTGGTTCCAGCGGTGACTTATGGGGTATCAATTTTGCCGGCGTCGGATTGGGCGCCGGAGAAAATGCCACAGGCGTCACTTTAGGATTAATCGGCGCAGGAGCCGGTGAAAACACTTTTGGAATTACCATTGGCGGGCTTGGCTGCGGCGCCGGAGAAAATATGTTTGGCTTGCAGGCGGCATTGTTAGGTATGGGTGCTGGAGAGAATTTATCCGGCATTAACCTGGCTGGTCTGGGTATGGGTGCCGGAGAACATATGAAGGGTATTTCAATTGCAGGACTCGGCGCCGGCGCTCCTAAAGTATCCGGAATTACCATTACAGGCATTGGTTCCGGCGGAAAACATTTAAAGGGATTGTTTGTATCCACAGCACTTGTAAAAGTAATCGATAATGGGCAATTAACAGGTATTGCCGCCAGCGCATTCAATCAGATTAAAGGTACTCAAAAAGGACTATCACTCGGAATTGTGAATTATGCCTATAAATTAAAAGGTTTCCAGTTAGGACTCATTAATATCGTAAGAGATAATCCAAAATATTTACGAATTCTGCCATTGATTAACTGGAATTTTAATGATTAACGAAAAAATAATAACATATACACCTGAAGCATTGTATCGGTTGGATGCAATGCTTTTTTTTTACAAAACGGAATAAAACTGGAAATTTAAATGGACTATAAGTATTTTTTAGCATCTGTTTTGTATGGAACACCTGTCGTTTAAAAAACCTGTAATCTTAAAAAATATGGATAGGGAATGACTAAATTGCTTTGGATCGGAGCCGGTGGTTTTATTGGAGCGGTTTCACGCTATGTCGTAAGCGGGATGTTTTATAGATTTTTTGGTAAAGCTATGTTTCCATATGGAACATTAGCGGTCAACATTATTGGCTGCCTGTTAATTGGTTTCTTAAGCGGAATAACTGAAGATCGGCAGATACTCAGTCCGGAAATGAAACTCTTCATATTTATTGGCATTCTTGGAGGTTTTACAACATTCTCGACATTTGGGTATGAAATATTCAGTTTTGTCCGTGATGGCCAGATTCTTTCTTCGTTTACTAATTTGACACTGCATATGATTTTGGGTTTAGGCGCTGTCTGGCTGGGATATACCGTTTCAAAAATAATGTAGGAGGTGAATGGTATGGTACTTCCGGAACAAGGTCACTTATTAAGAATTTTTATCGGCGAAAGCGATAAATATAATGGTAAACTCTTGTATGAGTGGATTGTGCAAACAGCGCGGGAAAACGGCATTGCCGGCACTACCGTTCTTAGAGGCATAGAAGGATTTGGAGCACACAGCCGGATCCATACGTCAAAAATTCTGCGTTTGTCTGAAGATTTACCCATTGTGATAGAAATTGTGGATACACTGGAAAAGATTAACAACTTCATCCCATTGATTGATGATGCTATTGATGAAGGCATGGCTACCATTGAAAAAGTTGAAATCCGTTTTTATCGCAGCGGCAGGAAAAAAGAAGAATGACATTAAAGATATTTTCACCTGTTTCATTAATGCTTATTTTTGGATTGAACATTTATACAACCGGCTGCGGTTCTACGAAAACGCTAAAACCATTTTCCAGTGATGGCTGCAGTCTTTTTCCTGATCGATCGATGACTAATAATGAAGATTGGTGTGAATGCTGTGTTGAACATGATAAAGCTTACTGGCGGGGTGGAACAGATGAAGAACGGGCACAGGCTGACAGTTTATTTAAAGTATGTATTCTGGTTAAGACACAGGATGAACCGCTCGCTGAAATGATGTATCTGGGTGTTCGTCTTGGTGGCAGTCCGTATTTTCCGACATGGTACCGCTGGGGTTATGGATGGAATTATCAGCGCGGCTATGCGCCTTTAACTAAAGAAGAAAAGAAGATCGTACAAAAGTTATTAGATGACTACGAATAGAAAAAATGCGTTCAATCAAAGTAAAATAAATAATTCAAATATCAAATGAAGACTTTTCTTGATTCATTAAAGTCCAATCAAAGAATAAATAATGTATTTCAAATATTTTATTTAGTCGTTCTTCTCGGGTTGATTGTATATT